>CACEJY010000016.1 GCA_902559985.1 uncultured SAR116 cluster alpha proteobacterium
CCAAAGATGTTGCAGATACCGGTGATCAGCCCGCTGTATCTGACAGTTAGGCCATGAGAGTCTGCTGGTCATGGCTGAGCGCACCTGTATCGCAACTGGGCAAAATCTTCCCGCATACAAACTAATACGTTTTGTTATTGCGCCGGATGGGTTCGTTATTGCTGATCTTGTGGGCAGTTTGCCTGGTCGGGGTGCATGGGTAGTGGCAAATGATACCGCCATTCGCATTGCTGACCAAAAAGGTCATTTCAAACGGATGTTGGGGGCAGGCTTGCGATCACTAGATGCAGATATTGCGTCAATTGCCAGCGGTTTGCGTGCGCGCATCATCGCCAAAGTGTCAATGGCTAGAAAATGCGGTGCGCTTCTCGGTGGAAGTGGGAAATTATTAGCTGAAGGTCATTTTAACGGCCTGTTAGCTGCGACAGACGCGTCACCGCGCGAACTCCTTAAATTGAAATCTAAGCTAGGTGTCGACTGGGTCAGTCAATCTCTAAGCTCAACTGAACTTGGCCAGATTTTTGGTAGAGACAGCCTCACCTTTGCAGGCTTGCGCGTGTCAGGCGGTCCCGGATTCCCTAAACTAGTGCGGATTATTTATGAAGATATTATGCGTTTAGACGGGTTTTATACCGCAGCGGGTTGTAATGACCTGCCTGACCGGTGTATCACCTAGGCTGAGCGGTACAGCTATGGCGCGTGCACAATCGCAATATAGCCGATACCAAGAAAGGTTCGAGATGAGTGACGATAGCAACAAACCAAAAAAACTTAGCCTCTCAGGTGGTAAATTAACGCTAGGCAAGATTGATGCCAGTAAGCTTCGGACAGGACCAACAGTCGGTGGTGCAAGAAAAACTGTCCAGGTTGAAGTTCGGCGCAAGCGAGCACCAGTTGCACCGGGCCGTGGCTCTTCAGCATCCGCAGACGTCGTTAAGCCAGATATGCCCACTGCGGCACCCCCCCCCTGTCGCTGCTGCATCGTCTGCTGCAGATGACCGCCTAACAGCTCAGGAACGTGCTGCCCGTGTTCGTGCCTTGAAAGAAGGGATGGCGAAAACTGAAATTCCCATTGAAACTCGTGAGCACACCGCTAGTTATGATGCCCAAACAGCTGTTGAAAATGATGTGTCGTTAGCTGCTGAAGATGTTGCTGCTGAAACAAAAAAAATACCGTCGGCAGAAGTGCCGATGGACCCCATTGCAACGCGCCGGGCCGCCGAACTCGCAGAACTACAAGAAATTGAGGCTAGTGAGGAGCGCCGTCGCACTGAAGAAAATAAAAAACATGTTGATGCACAGGCTGCGCGCAACCAGATGAATATCCATGCATCACGTGAAGTTACTAATGTGAATAAATTCGGGCCAAACCCAACAGAAGTCCAAAGCCGCCGCCGCCGCGAGGCTGAAGAAATGGCCCCTCGCCGCCCCGCGCCACGTCGCGAGGCTGGTGGCCGCCGCCAATCAGGAAAAATGACTATTACACAGGCATTGTCTGGTGATGACAACCGGCGTCAAAGGTCATTGGCTTCGGTAAAACGTCAGCGTGAGCGTGCGCGCATGCGTGAAGAGCAACCTCAGGTCAAACAAGTTCGTGATGTGGTGATACCCGATAACATTACGGTCGGAGAATTGGCCAATCGAATGGCTGAACAGACTGCAGATGTAGTAAAAGAACTCATGAAAATCGGTATTATGGCAACAGCGACCCAGCCGATTGATGGCGAAACGGCTGAATTAGTTGTTGGTGAATTTGGTCATCGCGCTCAGCGTGTATCGGAATCTGATATTGAGATCGGTCTCAACGGTGAGGACGATCCGTCCGAGAGCTTAAAATCCCGTCCACCCGTCGTGACCGTTATGGGTCATGTTGACCATGGAAAAACGAGCCTGCTTGACTCTATTCGCCGAACGGATGTTGCCGCAGGAGAATCGGGCGGTATCACTCAGCATATCGGTGCTTACCAAATCAAGACTATTGCCGATAATATTATCACTTTCATCGATACACCAGGTCATGAAGCCTTTACCGAAATGCGGTCACGTGGTGCAAACATCACGGATATTGTGGTCCTTGTTGTCGCGGCTGATGACTCGGTGATGATGCAAACTATTGAAGCAATAAATCATGCCAAGGCAGCGGGATGCCCAACGATTGTTGCAGTTAACAAGTGTGACAAACCGGAAGCCGATCCAGCGCGAGTCCGTAGTGATCTGCTGCAGCATGAGATCATCACTGAAGATTTTGGCGGTGATGTTTTGTGTGTTGATGTCTCTGCCCACACTGGGATGGGACTCGATAAACTTGAAGAAGCTATTATGCTGCAGGCTGAACTTCTTGAGCTGAAAGCAAATCCAGATCGCCCAGCCGAAGGCGTTGTTGTTGAATCAAAGGTAGAACGCGGCAAAGGATCGGTTGCGACACTGCTCGTTCAACGTGGGACCTTAAAACAGGGGGATATTTTTGTCATAGGGGCCGAAAGTGGTCGTGTTCGTGCGCTACTGGACGATCGTGGCAAGACTTTGAAATCTGCTGGACCTGGCCAGCCGGTTGAAATTTTGGGATTAAATGGCACGCCAATGGCGGGTGATAGCTGTGTGGTTGTTGAGAGCGAAGCCAGAGCGCGTGAAATTGCTGAATACCGTACACGGCGAAACCGTGATCATGAAGCGGCGCGAGGGGCGCGAGGTTCAGTTGAACAGATGCTCTCGGCGATTGCCGCTGGTGAAGCTGAAGAATTGCCGGTAGTAATCAAGACAGATGTTCATGGCTCGCTTGAGGCGATCCGAGTAGCACTGGAAAAGCTGGGCACTGAACAAGTGAAAGTACGCCTTCTCTCGGCTGGCGTTGGTGCATTGAGTGAGTCTGATATCAGCTTGGCTTCAGCGTCCAATGCCATTGTGGTAGGATTCAATGTCAGAGCAATACCACAAGCGCGAGATTTGGCAAAACGTGATGGTGTGGAAATTCGATATCACTCAATCATCTATGAATTAATCGATGAAGTTAAAGCGGCTATGGGTGGGCTTCTTAGCCCTGACACTCAGGAAGATTTTATCGGCTATGCAGAAATTCGCCAGGTTTTTGGTGTGTCAAAAATTGGTAAGGTGGCTGGTTGTCTTGTCACTGAGGGTGTTATCAAACGCGGCTGCAAAGTCCGTTTGCTGCGGGATAATGTGGTAATACACGAAGGTTCGCTAAAAACCCTTAAAAGATTTAAGGACGAAGTCAAGGAAGTGCGTGAGAGCTTCGAATGCGGCATGGGATTTGAGAGTTATTCAGACATTCAAGAAGGTGATGTGATTGAATGCTTTGAACTTCGCGAAGTGGCACGGACACTGGAGTAGCAACCATTTAAATGATAACTGGGTAGCTAGCTAGAAACTTTTTTATTGAGCTGGCAGCCTTTTAAATTGAAGGGCTGTGATAAGGGGATCAGGCTAATGGCGTCAAAATCGGGTCGTTCGCAGACTGCTAAGGGTCCAAGCCAGCGCCAATTACGCGTTGGAGAGACCCTGCGGCATGCCCTATCAGAAATTTTGATGCGCGAAGATTTTTTTGACCCTGACCTTCTTAACGTGTCCATTACTATTTCAGAAATTTCAGTAAGCCCCGATCTTTCCAATGCACGCGTCTATACAATGCCGCTTGGTGGAGTAAACGTGGATGCTATTTTGCCTGCCTTGAACAAATTGGCGCCCCTAATTCAGTCACTTGTTGCAAAAAAAGTTCAGTTGCGGCGAACCCCTCGATTAAGGTTTTACTTGGATGATAGTTTTGAAAATGCGGCTCGGATGAGCCAGCTTTTTGCTACAATCCGGCAAGGCTCATGAGCCGATGGCACGTAAACGAGGGCAGCGCATTCATGGCTGGATTAATCTTGATAAACCAAGTGGCATAAGTTCAGCAAAAGCAGTGGCCATTGTGCGCCGCGTTTTTGACGCGGCAAAGGCTGGGCATGGTGGGACACTAGACCCCTTAGCAAGCGGGGTCTTGCCAATCGCACTTGGCGAGGCGACTAAGACAGTCTCCTTTGCGATGAGCCAACAAAAGTCTTATGAATTTGAACTTGCTTGGGGTGTTGAAACCAGCACGGATGACAGCGAGGGGGTAGTAACCCGTCAATCTAATCATCGGCCTGATGCTGCTGCCATTAACTCTGCATTGGCGTATTATCAAGGTCAAATTGATCAGGTGCCTCCGCTTTACTCGGCGGTTAAAATCAAGGGCAAGCGGGCCTATAGTTTGGCTCGCAACGCAAAAAATGGCGTTCCGTCAGTTACCCTTGCAGCGCGACAGGTCCATATCGAATCTTTTCGTCTTCTATCCTCAAATGCAACCCATGCACAATTTTTTGTGGTTTGCGGCAAAGGAACTTTTATCCGCGCATTAGCCCGTGATATAGGACGTGATCTTCACACAGCTGCCCATGTGACAGCGCTCCGCCGGCTTTCAGTTGGACAATTTCACGCAAACTATGCGATTTCACTGGATTTCTTGAAAACTCTGACGCATAGTGCCGCAGCTTTAGAGCATTTGCATCCTGTTTTGAGTGCGCTGGACGACATCCCGGCGTTACCCATTTCGGGTAATGAGGCAAACAAGCTTCGTAACGGTCAAACTCTACCTGTGATCTCTGCTACGGCGAGAGATCGATTCCAGGCACTTTTGACTGGAGTAACCGCAATCGCCATCGAGGGAAACTGTCCGGTGGCATTGGTGGTGATTAAGTCTGGTAGGGTTTGCCCCGTTCGTGTGCTGAATATATAATTTAAACTCGGTTACAGGAGGTTTTGATGTCGATTACGCAGGAACGAAAAGCTGAGCTTATTGCTGAGTTTGGCAAAAACGAGAAGGATTCAGGCTCTTCATCGGTACAAGTAGCCATTTTGTCTGAACGCATTCGCAATTTGACCGAGCATCTGAAAGATCATAAAAAGGATTTTGGATCACGCCGTGGTCTTTTGGCTATGGTGGGCCAACGTCGTAGCCTGCTTGATTATATCAAGGCTGGCGACATTGTGGTCTACAAAGACCTGATTGAAAAGCTTGGCCTTCGTCGCTAGGCTTTTCAATGTAAATAGATTTTGTAAAGGCTGTCTTGCCGCGTGGTGAGGCGGCTTTTTACATGATGCATTTTATTTGCTTTTTCTGGCATTGCATGCGAGAACAGCGGTCCATCAAAGGGGTGATGAACGAGTAGGGCGCGAACAAAGCTGATTGAGGGTGCCCCCGACGACCGTATGCAGACTCTGCGCGACAATCTTCAAAACAATTTACCCCCTTGTCAAAACAATGGTCATCATGAGGATGGACATTGTAGTTTTGCTGTTCTCTTACCGGATTGCCGGAATGGAGATGAAATGAAAGAGAAAAAATAGATGTTCAAGTTATTCCGGAAAGAAATGGAATGGGGCGGTACAACTTTGGTTTTAGAAACCGGTAAAATTGCCCGTCAGGCCGATGGTGCCGTTATGGTTAGCCTTGGCGAAACAAAAGTATTGTGTACGGCTGTCGCTGCACATAGCTCAAAGCCTGGTCAGGACTTCTTTCCGTTGACCGTAAACTATCAGGAGAAAGCCTTTGCTGCAGGAAAAATCCCCGGTGGCTTTTTTAAACGTGAAGGGCGGCCATCAGAAAATGAAACGTTGGTATGCCGTCTGATCGATCGCCCAATCCGCCCGCTTTTCCCAAAATCATTCAAATGTGAAACACAGGTGATTTGTACGGTGCTTGCACATGATATGGAAAACAATCCAGATATCGCCGCATTAATTGGTGCATCGGCAGCATTAACCCTGTCTGGAGTTCCCTTCTTTGGCCCAATTGCGGCTGCTCGGATTGGCTGGATTGATGGTGCCTATGTGCTGAATCCAACTGTTGATCAGATGGAAGTTAGCGAACTGGATATGGTAATGGCTGGCACGCACGAAGGCGTGTTGATGGTTGAGTCTGAAGCCAAGGAATTGTCTGAAGCAGTTATGCTTGGTGCGGTGAATTTTGGCCACGATAGCATTAAACCTGTGATTGATGCGATTATCGACCTCGCCGAGTCTTGCGCAAAAGATCCGCGTGAATTGCCAGAAGAACCAGCTGAAATTGATGATATTAATAAGATTTTGAAAAACTTTAGCAAAGGCTTTAAAGCTGCATATAAGATTGCTGATAAGTCTAAGCGTCAGACTGCTCTAAATGAGGTGCGGTCTGAGGCAAAGACAGCAGTTGGTGATGAGTATGACTCGGTTCTTGTTGGCGGCCTCGTTAAAGATATGGAAGCCAATATAGTTCGTGGCGCTATTTTGAAAACAGGCGTGCGGATTGATGGTCGTGATACAAAAACAGTCCGGAAAATCGTTTCCGAGGCTGGATTTTTACCCCGAGCCCATGGGTCATCTTTGTTCACCCGTGGTGAAACTCAAGCCATGGTCGTTGCTACGCTTGGTACGGGCCAAGATGAACAAATTATTGATGCGTTAGTCGGTGAGAGCCGTTCAAGCTTCATGCTGCACTATAATTTTCCACCTTATTCTGTCGGTGAGGCCGGCCGAGTTGGTTCGCCCGGTCGCCGTGAAATTGGTCATGGTAAATTGGCATGGCGTGCACTTCGTCCACTACTACCAGCGAAAGAGGAGTTTCCCTATACCATCCGATTGGTATCTGAGATTACTGAATCAAATGGGTCGTCATCAATGGCAACCGTTTGCGGTGGATCATTGGCAATGATGGATGCAGGTGTGCCGATCAAGCGCCCTGTTGCTGGTATTGCGATGGGCCTTATAAAAGAAGGCGAAAATTTTGCCGTTCTGTCCGATATCCTGGGTGATGAAGATCATCTTGGCGATATGGATTTCAAAGTTGCTGGTTCAGCAACGGGTGTGACATCCTTGCAGATGGATATTAAAATCACGTCGATCACGCCTGAAATTATGCAAATTGCACTTGATCAGGCGCGAGAGGGCCGGATTTATATTCTTGATGAAATGGGTAAAGCCCTTGCCTCTGCCCGCGATGATCTTGCTGATAGCGCACCAAAGATTACCACCTTGAAAATTTCGGTTGATAAGATTCGCGATATCATTGGCCCCGGTGGAAAAATCATCCGTGAAATTTGTGAGGAAACAGGTGCTAAAATTGACATTGAAGATGATGGAACGGTAAAGGTTGCTGCTGTGTCTGGGACATCTGGCGAGGCCGCTGTTGCGCGGATCCGTGATATTGTTGCTGAACCTGAACTTGGTATTATTTATGATGGTACTGTGGTCAAAACTGTTGATTTTGGTGCATTTGTTAATTTCCTTGGAGCGAAGGATGGTCTTGTGCACATTTCCGAATTGCAGAACGGCCGCACTGAAAAAACCACCGATATTTGCAAGGAGGGTGACAGTGTTAAGGTTAAGGTCATTGGTTTTGATGATCGTGGTAAGGTGAAGCTGTCAATGAAGCGCGTTGATCAGGAATCAGGTGCGGATCTTGAGGTTGGAGCCGAAGCTTAATAGACTAGACTGGTGATTTTGAAAAAGGCCGCACCATTTGGCGCTGCCTTTTTTAGGATTATGTTTTTTGTTATAAAGGCTGGTATTAGGACTCGCCCGGAATACCAACGCTATTGTAGCCACCATCAACAAAATGAACCTCGCCGGTTACCCCTGATGACAGGTCAGATAACAGATAAAGCCCGGCCCGGCCAATTTCTTCTAACCCCGGATTGCGTTGCAAAGGGGCGTTATGTTCGGAATGGCGGAAAATATGCCTAGCTCCTGTAATCGCAGCACCGGCAAGGGTGCGCATTGGCCCAGCCGATATTGCATTCACCCGGATATTCTGCCCGCCAAGATCAACCGCAAGATAACGCACCGATGCCTCTAGCGCGGCCTTGGCAACGCCCATTACATTATAGTTCGGTGTGCTGCGCTGGGCGCCAAGGAAACTTAATGTGACCAATGCACCGCCAGCAGGCATCATGGCGCTTGCAGCACGCGCAACCTCGGTAAAGGAATAGGCTGATACCATCATGGTATTTGCAAAATTATCCCGGCTGGTGTTCATATAGGCGCCTTTTAATTCATTTTTATCGGAAAAGGCCAGTGCATGAACAACAAAATCAATCGTTGGCCAATGGGTTGCCAATTCAGCAAAACAATGGTCAACTGACCCTTCTTGGGCAACATCACATTCAATCATGATGCTTGATCCAATCGAGTCTGCCAAAGGGGCTAGGCGTTTTCCAAATCCTTCCATCTGGAAGGAAAAGGCAATCTTGGCTCCTTGATTCGCCGCGGCTTTGGCAATACCCCAAGCGATGGATTTGTCATTGGCAACCCCCATTACAAGGCCGCGCTTGCCGCTTAACAAGTTTGCCGCCTCCATGGCTAAACTTTTCGTAGGGCCAATGTGGCATTGGTGCCACCGAACCCAAATGAATTTGATAATGCTAAATTGATGCTGACATCATCCATGCGGTTCTGGGCTACCGGAATATCGCCTATGGCTGGGTCCGGTGTCTGAATATTGGCTGATGCTGCAATAAAATTATTCTGCATCATGATGATGGTGTAAATTGCTTCCTGCACACCGGTTGCGCCAAGCGAATGCCCAGTAAGTGACTTGGTTGAGGTTACCACCGGCAGATAGCCGCGCGGCTCAAAGAGATTGCGTACCGCCTCCAGCTCCTTCACGTCACCAACAGGAGTTGAGGTACCATGAGCATTGATATAATCAACCTTGTCAATTAGTTTTTTATCATCAAAGCCGTTAAGGGCAAGTTCCATACAGCGCAGTGCCCCTTCACCAGAGGGGGCAACCATATCTTCACCATCTGAGTTGGCGCCATAGCCAACAAGTTCTGCATAAATTTTGCCGCCCCGCGCTATCGCATGATCCATATCTTCAAGGACCACCATACCGCCACCACCAGCAATAACAAATCCGTCCCGGTCTACATCATAAGGGCGCGATGCCAGTTCTGGTGTATCATTATATTTTGACGACATGGCACCCATTGCATCAAATAATACAGATAGCGTCCAATGCAGCTCCTCGCCGCCGCCAGCAAATACAATGTCTTGGTTGCCGCTTCGAATAGCGTCAGCACCAGCGGTAATGCAATGTGCTGATGTTGAACACGCTGATGAAATTGAATAATTAATGCCACGGATTTTAAAAAATGTAGCAATACAAGCCGATACGGTTGATGACATGCAGCGCGGTACCATATATGGACCAACGCGTTTTGGTCCTTTTTCCCGGGTTATGTCAAACGCAGCTAAAAGATTTGCAGTTGATGGCCCGCCGGATCCGGCAACAAGGCCACTTCTGACATTCGAGACATCACTATCGTCAAGACCGGCATCGGCAATTGCCTGTTCCATAGCTAGCACCGCATAGGCCGCGCCTTCACCCATGAAACGCATTTGTTTACGATCAACATGCTCGGCGACATTCATTTTGACGGTGCCATGCACCTGGCTGCGAAAGCCGAGTTCGGTATATTCGGGCGCCACAACGATGCCTGACTTTCCATTGCGCAGTGAGTCGGTAACCTCGCTGACATTATTCCCAATAGACGATAAGATTCCAATTCCGGTTATGGCCACACGGCGCATGATCATCAATCTCCCTCAGGGGTAAATAGTCCAACACGAATATCATTCGCTTCAAAAACAACCTCGCCATCGCACAGCACTTTGCCATCGGCAATGCCCATAACAAGGCGGCGCATGATGACTCGCTTCATATCGAGTTGGAAGGCAACCAATTTGTTGCTTGGCAAAATCTGCCCGGTAAATTTAACTTCGCCAACTGAAAGCGCCCGTCCACGGCCAAGTCCGCCTGACCATCCTAAAAAAAAGCCAACCAACTGCCACAACGCATCCATACCAAGACAGCCGGGCATCACAGGGTCGCCCTCAAAATGGCAGGGGAAAAACCACAAATCGGGGTTAAGATCAAATTCGGCGACAATCTGACCTTTTCCAAAAGCACCACCATCTGCATCAATATTTGTGATACGGTCACACATGAGCATTGGTGGCATTGGCAATTGCGGGTTTCCCGGGCCAAACATCTGGCCTTTTGCACAGCTGATCAACTCATCGTAGGTAAAAGAATTCTGATCCTTGGGCGACATTATCATTTCCTTGTTTTAGGCCGGTTCATTCAGAGTAGCCACAACGGTGGGACCCCCTAAGCTTTCCGAGTCTACAGACTTTGCCCGAAAAGCAAAGCCAATCAAAGCCAAATCACATGGTTCTCTGGCCTAAAGTGCTAAGTCCAAGGGCAGCACAGAACCAGCTATAGAAAGCACGAAACGCCCCCTCAAGCCAAGGTATTATTGACATTTGTCTTATGACCCATCATTTTGACCCCAAGATGATTAAAAATGATCGACAAAAAGAGACCCAAAAGCCGGATTTGTCAACATTGGCAGATTTTGCAGAACAATTGCGTCTCGCTGGGTTGCGACCAACCCGCCAGCGTGTTGCAATTGCGGCTTTGTTGCTTGACGGTCGCCATCGTCATGTCAGTGCTGATAGTTTGACGGAAGAAATTACCGCTGCAGGCATACGAGTATCTGGTGGCACCGTTTATAACACTTTGAATCAGTTCACCGATGCTGGGTTATTACGCCGCGTTTTGGTACATAATGAATATAGCCTGTTTGATACGAATACTGATCATCACCATCATTTTTATGAAGCGTCAAACGACCAGCTTGTTGATATACCGAATGATGATGTAATTCTGGCAAAACTGCCAAAGGCGCCTGATGGACATGAGGTCAAGGCCGTTGACGTGGTTATCCATATCCAAAGTAAATAAGATGAATTGAATCTACTTAGGTAATCGCAAAAGATTCGCACTTGGCTAGTTTAAAATCATTCTAAACAGACTTGACCCGCTTCGACATCACACTTATCATTTTAAAAGAGTTAACCCTCACCAAATCCGGCCGCAAAGTAAGATAGATTTAGGGCTTTTGACTGGATTTCAGTGAGCACAATCGGAGAAACAGATGGACGGAAATAGTGTGGGTAAATGCCCAGTAATGCATGGGGCTGTTACACGCAACAGCACAAGCGGCACATCAAATCGCGAATGGTGGCCTAATCAATTGAATATTGGCATTCTGCATCAACATGATCAGAAGTCAAACCCGATGGACAAGGATTTCAATTACCGTGAAGCATTCAAATCACTTGACTATAAGGCATTGAAACAAGACCTAAATGATTTGATGACAGACTCGCAAGACTGGTGGCCGGCAGATTACGGTCATTATGGTCCGTTTTTCATCCGTATGACATGGCATGCTGCTGGAACCTATCGGAGCGGTGATGGTCGTGGCGGCGGCGGCAAGGGTGCGCAGCGTTTTGCACCGCTGAATAGTTGGCCTGATAATGGCAATCTGGACAAGGCTCGGCGTTTATTGTGGCCCATAAAACAGAAGTATGGGGATAAAATCAGCTGGGCAGACTTGCTAATTCTGACTGGTAATGTCGCGATTGAGTCAATGGGCGGCAAAACTTTTGGATTCAGTGGTGGCCGTGAAGATATCTGGGCCCCTGAGGAAGATATTTATTGGGGTGTCGAAGATGAATGGCTTGGCAATAAGCGTTATTCAGGCGAACGCGATCTTGAAAACCCACTTGCTGCGGTGCAGATGGGTCTGATCTATGTCAATCCGGAAGGCCCAGATGGCAACCCTGATCCGTTGGCCAGTGCCGTTGATGTTCGCGAAACATTTGGTCGGATGGCAATGAATGATGAAGAAACCGTTGCGCTAGTTGCTGGTGGGCACACCTTTGGTAAGGCCCACGGTGCAGGTGATGCAGGGCTTGTTGGTGCCGAGCCAGAAGCGGCCCCAATCGAAGAAATGGGCCTGGGCTGGATTAGCAAATATGGATCTGGCAAGGGGAGCGATGCCATCACTAGTGGTGTTGAGGGCGCCTGGACTGTGAATCCCACTAAATGGGATAATGGATATTTTGACTTGTTACTCGGATACGAATGGGAGCTGACAAAAAGTCCAGCCGGTGCGCATATCTGGCACGCGATTAACCCAAAGGCGGAAGATCTTGCCCCTGATGCAGAGGATGCGTCTGTTCGCGTGCCAACAATGATGACAACCGCAGATATGGCTATGCGGGAAGACCCTGCATACCGAGAAATTTCCGAACGTTTTCACAAAAATCCAGAACAGTTTGCCGATGCATTTGCTCGGGCCTGGTTCAAATTGCTGCATCGTGACATGGGACCAAGCAGCCGTTACATCGGTCCAGAAGTGCCCACAGAAGCACTGAGCTGGCAAGACCCGGTTCCCGTCGGGAAAACCAACTACGATGTTGATGCGGTGAAGGCTCAGATTGAGGCAAGCGGGTTGAGCATTCAGGAAATGGTCGAAACAGCATGGGCCAGCGCATCAACTTTCCGCGGTTCGGATATGCGTGGTGGGGCCAATGGTGCCCGCATCCGTTTGTCACCGCAAAAAGACTGGGCAGTGAACAAGCCAGATCAGTTGGCACGGGTTTTATCCGTTCTGGGGGGAATTGCTGCGAAAAGTGGTGCTTCGATTGCCGATGTGATCGTTCTAGCAGGTAACGTGGGTATCGAGCAGGCCTCTGGTGTGAGCGTTCCATTTACACCGGGCCGCGGTGATGCATCACAAGCTCAAACAGACGTGGAGTCATTTGCGGTTCTCGAGCCTGTTGCTGATGGCTTCCGCAACTACCAGAAAACTGATTTTTCTGTCAGCCCGGAAGAAATGCTCCTTGATAAGGCTCAACTCTTGGGCCTCTCAGCACCGGAAATGACTGTTTTGCTTGGTGGCATTCGTTCCCTTGGCATTAGTGAGAATGGGCATGGTGTCTTTACTAAAACACCGGGCAAACTTACTAATGACTTCTTTACCACTTTGTTAGATATGGGTGTCACATGGAAGCCAACTGGCAGTAATTCCTATGAGGCTTATGACCGAACCACGGGTAAGGCAGTGAGAACAGCGAGCCGGGTTGATCTTGTGTTTGGATCAAACTCGCAGCTTCGTGCAATAGCGGAAGTGTATGCGACTGACGGCTCGCAAGGTAAATTTATCAGTGATTTTGTGGCCGCATGGACTAAGGTTATGAATGCGGACCGGTTTGATATTGATTAAAAAATTGTAGTGCAAGAGGCTACAAGAGTGTCAGTCGAATTAAAAACGGCATCATAATAAATCGATGGTGCCGTTTTTGCGTTTTCTAGCTGGGCGCCCGGATCAATCAAGGCTTTCAGTTTGAAGTAGCCCCCATATAGCTTGCCGTTTCATCCAACCGCTTACATTTGCCGCTTTTACCTTGCACCATGATTTTGGGCAGGATTGCAACTCCATCAATGCATTACGTTCGGCCAGCGCTAATACGGTTGATGAGGGGTCAGGATTGTCGTGGATTTTGGCCATATCGACTTTTATCAAGGCCATGCGCTTTAATGACAGAACTGAGCCATGCATCCAACCAGCGGTGCCATCATGATCGACTATTTTGCGCCAAATGCCAAATTCAGCATCGACACGAACGGGCAATTTAGGAGTGCGATATTGCCATAGGACTGGGTATTCAAGCCCGGGGCCAGCGCGCAGATTCGCCTCATCAGACTTCAGCGTTACAAAACGTGGTACTGGCAATCCGCTCCCTCGCACAGTTAATTTTATCTCTTGCGCATTGGCTTTGGTGGCCACAGTGAGCCAGTTAACTGGAAAAAACAAAGTTGTTACTGCCCACGCGATGCCAAAAAAAAGCGCTAGGTGCAGATGATTGTGATTTACTACGATGTTTTTGTTTTTCATGCTGCTTGTTGTTCTGTTAGAGTTTTGATGTTTTAACAAGAATGGTAAGGGTTAAAAAGGAAGTCCAGATCCTTAAAGCGAATTTGGAAAAAGATAAAGTTTAATTTGGTCTAATGCCAGTTACCGTTGAATATTTGTGAACAAAGTTGTGAGGGCCCTCCATGAGTCAAAATAAACCAAAATTGATTTTGACACGTAAACTTCCGGAGACAATTGAAACTCGTATGCGTGAGTTGTTTGACGCAACCCTAAATGATAGCGATCAGGCACTTACAAGAGATGAGTTGGAGGCTGCGGTTAAAACGGCAGATGTCCTGGTACCAACTGTTACTGATAAAATTGATGCGGATCTCATTGCAAAGTTTGGCGATCAATTGCGCCTTATTGCATCCTTTGGAACGGGCGTTGACCATATTGACCTTGCTGCCGCAAAGGCACGTGGAGTTACTGTAACCAATACACCCGGTGTGTTGACTGAAGATACTGCCGATGTGACAATGGCACTTATTCTGGCCGTTCCTCGCCGGATTGCGGAAGGAGATGCGCTAGCTCGGTCTGGTAAGTGGCAAGGCTGGTCACCGACTGGTATGCTGGGTCATCGTATTAATGGTAAACGTCTTGGTATTGTTGGCATGGGCCGTATTGGTGAGGCGGTTGCTCGGCGTGCCCGTGGGTTTGGGCTGTCGATTCACTATCATAACCGCAAGCCTGTTCATCCTGAAACTGAGGCTGAGCTTGAGGCAACCTATTGGGAGTCTCTGGATCAAATGTTGGCCCGAGTTGATATCGTTTCTGTGAATTGCCCACATACTCCAGCAACCAGCCAACTGCTATCGGCTGACCGCCTTTCTCTCATGCAGTCATCAGCCTATATCGTAAACACATCACGCGGCGAAGTAGTGGATGAAAAGGCGCTAGCTGATTTGTTGGCCAAGCGCCATATCGCAGGTGCGGGGCTAGATGTTTACAGCGCCGAGCCAGATATTCCTTCCGCCCTTCGTGATTTGCCTAATGTTGTTTTGCTACCACATATTGGATCAGCAACGATTGAGGGCCGCCTGCAAATGGGTGATAAAGTAATTATCAATGTTCAAACATTTTGGGATGGGCATACCCCCCCCGATCGAGTCATTGAGGCGATGTTTTAACGACGGGGCCTGCAATAAGACTTTGCAATAATGTTGGTAACGCTGGCGGTCACCAGCGGTTAAAAAATATCTTTGGCGGGTTCGCCGCAACAGCTGCAATTAAGGCGAGCTACGGTCTTAATTTCTATAAAATCACTGCCAGCGCCTTCAATCATTAAAAGCCTGCTAGTCAAGGTTCTTGGTTGGCCAAGAATTAGTTTTATGGCCTCCAGCGCTTGTAGTGTGCCAACCAAACCAACGATCGGGCCAAGAATGCCCGCCTCGGAACAACCCGGCGCTTGTTTGACATCTGGCATTGATGGAAAAACACAGCGATAGCAGGGGCTTCCAAAATGACCTGTGACGCTACTTTGGAAAACTGAAACTTGGCCTTCCATGCGAACTGCGCCGCCAAATACCAGCGGCCGGCGGCAATGGTGCGCGGCATCTCCCATGAGATAGCGCGTTTCGGCATTATCGGTACAATCAATCACAACATCATGGGAGGTTACAAATTGTTCAACATTGGTGCTGTTAAGTCGAACAGCAAACTGGGATATGTTAATATCGGGATTAAGCGTGCTGGCCGCATTGGCGGCATGGCGCGATTTTGATGAGCCAACATCACCATCCCGATAAATTATTTGCCGGTTCAAATCACTTCGAGAGACATCATCATCATCAATGATAGTTAGGGTGCCAATGCCAGCAGCAGCAAGATACAAGATCACGGGTGCGCCAAGCCCCCCAGCACCCACCACAAGAACGCGTGCCGACAGGAGCTTTTCTTGTCCATCCTCGCCAATTTTTGGCATGATAACCTGTCGGGCATATCTTTCCAGATCCTTGTCATTCAGCATTATGCCTCACAAACCTGTTGATCCAAATCCACCCGTTGCACGCTCGGTTTCGCCCAAATCGTCAACCTCGATCGGAGCTACTATAGTTACCGCAGCAACCACCATCTGGGCAATGCGCATGCCTCTATTAATGGTGAAAGCCTGTTTACCATTGTTCAGTAGGATTACTGCAATTTCACCGCGATAATCACTATCAATAGTACCGGGTGCATTTGCGATTGTTACCCCGTGTTTTAAAGCCAGTCCAGAACGCGGCCGTATCTGGGCCTCGTATCCGGCAGGCAGTTCCATGGCAAAGCCTGTTGGAATCGCAATTATTTCCCCGGGTTGTATGCATTTTGGCCGGTCAATAGCAGCCACAACGTCCATCCCCACCGCGCCGTCCGTGGCGTAAGATGGTAATGTGAGATCACTTGCATGTGTTAGACGTTGGAATTTGATTATTATTTTGTTCATTTGTAAAATTCCGCTTCAATTCGGTCCGCCAGCTTTTCAGCAAGCTCAGTCTTTAGCATTTTGGGCCAAGTTTCAACGCCGAGCTCGGTAATCAGCAACACTTTGTTTGTTGTGCTACCGAAAACTGGATCATCGTCGCCGCCAACCTGATTCGCGATCATCCAGTCACAGCCTTTGTGGTAGCGTTTAGCCGTTGCGTTTTCAAATAAATTTTCAGTTTCTGCGGCAAAACCGATCACTAGTTTTGGCCGATTCTTGTTGTTTGAAAGATTGGAAAGAATATCGGGGTTTTGCCTTAGTTCCAGTAACAATTTAGCATTGGAATCACGGGGCTTCTTTAATTTTTTTGATTCTACGGATGTCACCCGCCAATCAGAAACAGCGGCGGCGCAAATGGCAATGTCGGTGGGTTTGCCAGCGATAGCGTTGGTGCAGGCGGAAAGCATTTCAGCTGCGGTTGTTACCGGCACTAGATTGACATGACCGGGTGGTGCTTCATTTACCGGGCCACTGACCAATGTCACACTCGCGCCACGGCTGGCGAGTGCGGTGGCGATCGCATGACCTTGTTTGCCTGATGAGCGATTAGCAATAAACCTTACTTTATCAATTGGCTCGATCGTAGGGCCAGACGTGATGATAACGCGTTTGCCAATAAGCGGGCCAGCTTGTTTTTTTTTGCCATCAATATTGCCAGACAGGTGATTGTTGGAGATGGCTCCAACCATTTTCATGGCGACATCGGCAATATAGCTTGGCTCACACATGCGCCCCTCACCCTCCTCGCCACAGGCGGTATCACCTCTTTCTGGTCCAACCATATGTACGCCGCGTTGGGTCAAGGTGGCAAAATTATTTTTTGTTGCTGGATGTGCCCACATGGCAGGATTCATGGCTGGTGCCATGACCACTTTGGCCCTAGTAGCGAGCAAAATAGTGGTTGCAAGATCATCAGCAATACCGGCATTGGCGCGTGCAATGAAATTTGCTGTTGCCGGGACTACCAGAACCAGATCAGCAGATCGGGCAAGTTGGATATGTCCCATCTCTGCCTCGTCAGTCAGGGAAAACAAATGATCATAGCATTTTTCACCTGTTAAAGCGGCAAGGCTAAGGGGGGTGATAAATTGTTTGGCGCTTTCAGTCATCACGCCGGTAACACGAGCACCACGCTTTTGCAGTTGCCGAGCGGTCTCTAATGCCCTGTAAGCGGCAATACCGCCGGATATAATCAATAATATTCGTGGCCCTAAATTGGTAGCCATGTCGGATGTTGGCAATTTTGATGGAGCTGCGAGAATTTCCAGATCATCAGCGCTTACCCGATAGCCCTTGGCGGTCAAGGCAGCGTAGATGATTGGCTTGACACGATTTGGTAAATGACCACGGGTCATATAATTGCTGATGGCACTTGGCCCAACATCCAGGAGCTGTTGAAGAGCGCTTCGTCCACCTAATGCAGTAATGATTGCTGATAAATTCACAAATATGCCTTTTTAAAAATTAAACATCATTTAAACTATCAAAACTAGTTCAAATATTCAAATTTGTTCAATTATGATAATCATTATTGTAATTTTGTGAAAAAACTAATAATGGCGAGCAAAAGGGCCAAAAGCGCTATCTGCCCAGGCCAACTGGGTAGTTTTGGAGGTGCCTGTTTCTCCTGAGCCTTTTCAAAATCAGAGATGAGTTTCGGCAGCTTCGATAGAATTTGTGTTACCTCATCAAATATTTGTTTGGCTTGTGTTTTTATATTGGCCTGGCTTTGCATCCAGTCATCAGTAAGCGGACGTGATAATTGCCACATATTTGCGTTGGGGTTCAATTGCCGGGCAACCCCTTCAGCCATCATCATAGTTTTTTGTAAAAGATTGAATTGGGGCTGTACCTCGATTTCAAAACGAGTAGCAAGTTGAAAAATTTGTCCCAAGACAAGGCCAAGTGATACGTCACCAAGCGCCTTGCCCATAACCGGATCAGCTACTGCCCTTACCGATTGAGAGAACTGATGCACCGAAACGTTCTCATTAAGCATGCCAGCTTCCTTATGCAGGCTAGCAACCATATCATAGTCACGGTCCAGCATTGCACTAAGCAAACGCGCTAAAAATAGCCTGTCTCGAAAATCAAGATAGCCCATAATACCAAAATCAATTGGAACGAGGGTTCCATCCGGGCGCACAAAAATATTACCTGGGTGCATATCGGCATGAAAATAGCCATCCCGAAACACCTGGTTGAAAAAGCTGCGCGCTGCGTATTCGGTGATTTTGCCAATATCATGTCCAGCCTTGTTCAGGCTGGTCACATCATCAATGCGAATGCCTTCTACCCATTCGATGATAAGCATATGCCTGGTGCTGTTTTCGAGATCAACCCAAGGGATATAAATGCCTATATCATCTCGCATGTTGTCGGCAAGGCGGCCCGCCGCCGCGGCTTCAAGACGCAGATCCAGCTCTATTTCGGACAATTGGCGGAACTGGGCAACAGCGGTTACCAGATGAAGCCGCCGGACCCCCGGGGCTAGCCATTCTAGAATTTGCGCAAGGGAATAAAAAAGCGCAGTGTCTGCTTGCATGCGTTTTTCAATATCCGGTCGTAAAAGCTTTACCGCAACAGCCCTCCCATCGGTAAGAGTGGCGCGGTGTACCTGAGCAATTGACGCGGCGGCTACGGCTTCATCATCAAACTGGCTAAACAACGACTCAATTGGAAGACCCGTCTGGCTGGTTACAATCTGGCGAGCGCGTGCCGCTGAAAATGGTGGCAATCTGTCTTGCAGCATTGCTAATGCCCGGCCAAGTTCGGGCCCAATCAAATCTGACCGGGTTGATAATGCCTGACCAAATTTAACAAAGCCAGGACCAAGCTGAACAAGCGCCTGACATAGGGCTCCGCCAGCATCCTTGACCGCCCGCCGTGATCGTACAGCTTTATCCAGAAGGTTGCAGGCTTGTCTTAACCAGCCTGGCAGTATGATTATATTGGCCATATGCCCCAAAACACCGGCCCGCCCCAAATGCCATGCAATATGTGGCAGCCGTGCCAAGGCGCGGATCATGGAAAGGCTGCCGCGTCCCATTAATCAAGCTTCCAGCCTGAATGAATGCACGCAATTCCGGCAGAAAGGCTGCGCACCCTTATCTGAGCAAAACCAGCTTGGGCAAACATGTCTGTTAGCACTTCTTGAGTGGGGAAGGTACGAATGGATTCCACAAGATAGCGATAGCTACCGGCATCACCGGTCACCACTTGGCCCATAACTGGTAATATGTTGAATGACCAGCTGTGGTAAAGCTTTGCTAGTGGCCGGTTTTGCACATGTGAAAATTCAAGACAAAGAAATCGTCCACCAGGTTTAAGAATGCGATACGCTTCATTTAGTGCAGCTTGCCGGTCGGTTACATTTCGAAGACCAAAGGCGATCGTGACGAAATCTGCGATTTGGCTCTCAAAAGGCAGTGCCTCCGCATTGGCAACGCACCAGCTAATTTGGTTGGCCATGCGCTGCAAATCGCGCCGGCCGCGGCCAACTTGCAACATGGCGTGGTTAATGTCGGTGATACAAGCTACCCCACCACCGTTGGACAAAAACCGCATGCTGATGTCACCAGTTCCTCCCGCAAGATCGACAAGATTTTGGTGGCGTTGTGGCGCCATCCAATCAATCATTGCTGCTTTCCAAAGCCGGTGAACTCCGCCGCTCATAAGATCATTCATGAGATCATAGCGACTAGCAACCGAATTAAAAACTCCGCGCACAAGGCCCGCCTTATCACTGCGCTGGACAGTGCGATAGCCGAAATCTATGCTATTTTGGTCCATGCGTCGCGCGGCGATATTCTGGCTAGCTTCAGCATTGTCGTTAGCTCTGTCAGAGTTTGTTTCTTTCATTATTGAGGCCCTTATTAAAAGTCGCAAACGCAGGGAATTCAGAAACTCAACTCTATCTATATCAGCCCAGAGCAAAATACAAAACGATGTTCACCATTTCATATTATATCGTACCTCGTATATTGCGAATTTGGATGAAAAGCCACCCCAGAAAAGAGGGATATTTGTATGCCGGAATTGCCCGAAGTTGAGACTGTCAAACAGGCCCTTTTACCGGTCTTGGAAAACCGTCGGGTGCTCTCGGCCTTCGTTGGCCGAAGTAATTTACGATGGCCGTTGCCAGAAAATTTGGCCAAGAGGCTGAAGAATAGAGTTTTTACCCGTCTTACTCGACGTGGCAAATATGTGCTGATGCATCTGGATAGTGACGAAGTATTGTTGCTTCACCTTGGTATGTCAGGATCGGTGCGTATTCATCAGAAAAAACCAGACCTCGGCCGACACGATCACTTCATGCTGGAAATGGCGCCCCAATTAGGAACCTTTGGTCGATCCTACGTGGTGCTGAATGACCCACGTCGTTTTGGCTGGATTGATCTTTTTGCCGAATCGGAAATACTGAAACATAAACTTTTGGCTGGCCTGGGCCCGGAACCGCTCGGCAATAAATTTTCGGCAGCTCGATTGGAGTTTGCCTTCAAGGACCGTTCAGTTCCTGTAAAAAACGCATTACTAAACCAAGCATTGATTGCTGGCATTGGAAATATATATGCTAACGAGTCGTTGTTTCTTTCAGGTATTTCCCCGCGCCGTAAAGCCGGGACCATTACTGGTGTGCGAGCAGAAAGGTTGGCCACTGCGATCGTGACAACCCTTAATGCCGCGATTGAGGATGGTGGGACATCACTGCGTGACCATGTTCAACCTGGTGGTGAAATTGGTTATTTCGTTCAGCGCCTTGCTGTTTATGGGCAAGCTGGTAAGCCCTGTCCAAGGTGCAGTTCTTTGATAAAAACCATTATTCAATCGGGACGCTCCAGTTTTTACTGTTCTCGTTGCCAACGCTAGGCCTATACTGACACACACGCAATAATAGTGAATTTGCAACAACGGTGTATTTGAATGGCATTTCTTGATCACAACTCAATGAGTAAAAAACTCCCAACGTTATTGATGATTAATTTGCATGATTGGCTGAAACGCCTCCGTGCATTTGCATTGCTGATATGTGGAATGGCTTTTTGCTTTGAGTTAGCTAGCGCCGATACGATACAACACCGATGGGTTGGCGATGTCCCCATTATGAATGGTCTTTCAATTGAGCCAGAGCTTGGGTTTGCTTTTGATTCGCCGGACGGTCGCATTGTAATGATTTTTGCTTCTTCAACAGTGCCTTCATCCAAAATTATGGGGTTCTATGGTTCAGCTTTGGCCCAGCTTGGCTGGGGCGGTGGTAATGGCAACTGGATTCGAGGGAATGAAAAGCTAGTGATTGGCGCTGTAAAGACAGCGCGTGGCCCTTTGTGGCGAATCATGCTACAGCCAAACTAATTTCAAGTGATCATCTGTCCGAAGGTATTGTGCTCAAAAAAGCAATGATATTTGATGATGGCAAAAGCGCTTGACGGTGGTGGCAAAAAAAGCATATAACCCGCAAAACACAAGTAATTTTCGAAGTAAAGGGACGTGAAAACGCGATGGCGAACCATAAGTCTTCCAAGAAGCGGATCATCCGCAATGCTAACCGCGCTATGATCAATGGCGCCCGTATGGGCCGGATCCGCACGTTTGTGAAAAAAGTAGAAACTGCGATTGCCGCTGGTGATGCTGAAAGTGCTCGTGAAGCCCTACGCCAGGCACAGCCTGAAATGCAGCGCGGCGTCTCTCGAGGCATTTTGCACAAAAATACTGTATCACGCAAAATCTCCCGCCTTTCGGCGCGAGTGAAGGCCCTCGCAGCGTAGGTGTGTCTGCCTCGACGCTGGCGAATCGCCTGCCTCGGCTAAATAATATATAAAAGGCCCGCACTATATTGTTATCGGGCCTTTTTGTTTGGACGTTTTTGAGACTCCCTTTGACCTAGTCATAAGGTAACCCTGAATGTAATCACGGCCCCAACCGCTAATTTTAGCAACGAGGGCTCGTGTGCAATATCACCTATTACCGATTCGGTAATTGATTGTGTTCGATTTTTCTCTAAAAGAGCAGTTTTATTGGAAGATTTATGTCAACAAAAATAAATGACATTCTGGCAGGTTTATTTTGCATTTGAGGGGGTCTGATGTCTTGCGTGCGGGATTAAAAAATCGTTAGTCTGTGCATAACCTTGAAGCGGGTTTCTGGAGTCGCAATCGCGAACGGTCTGACCACCACTAAGGAAAGATAAACCCAAGTTTGGTGGAGGCGCAGTTCATGTCTGGCGATATGTTTGATAACCCTGATCCCCTAGCCGTGCCCGATCGACAGGACTCCCAAACTTCAAATAACAAAATACCGGACAGCACCGATGACGAGAGAGTGTTGGCTTGTTGGGGCCGGGTAAACCAGCGTATGCGCAAGGATATTGGGGATGCCGCATGGCGCCACTGGATCAAGCCGCTTCGGATTAGCCGCCTCAAAGATGGCACTTTAACGCTTGAAGCGAATTCAACACTGGCACGTGAACGGGTTAGTAGCCAATACGCCGATCGCTTGCGGGTTATCTCGTCTGCTGAATTTGGGGATGTATCACCGACTATCCGCCATGTTGAGGTTCGCCTTGCGGAAAACCGCCAGTTGGCGCGTATAAATCAACCGCACCGTTTAAGCGAGCAACGGACTGGAACACAAAAAGGCGCTCCAGCTATATCGCCAACTGCCGGGGATGATCTTTTGGCTGGGTTAGACCCACGCTACACATTTGCTAACTTTGTTGTAGGAAAGCCAAACGAGTTGGCTTTCGCTGTGGCACGTCGGACCGCTGAGAGTGAAAAAGTCGCGTTTAATCCGCTATTTCTTTATGGTGGTGTTGGCCTTGGCAAAACTCATTTGATGCATGCAATTGCGTGGCATATTCGCCAACAATTGCCGTCGCGCAAGGTTCTCTATTTATCGGCTGAAAAATTCATGTATCGGTTTGTTCGTGCCCTACGGTTTCGTGACACCATGTCGTTCAAAGAGCAGTTCCGATCGGTTGATGTTTTGATGATTGATGATGTGCAATTCATTAGCGGAAAGGATTCAACGCAAGAAGAATTCTTTCATACATTCAATGCGTTGGTAGAAGATGGACGGCAAGTAATTATTTCGGCAGATAAATCGCCGACCGATCTTGAAGGGATGGAAGAGCGACTGCGTTCGCGCCTTGGATGGGGTATGGTAGCTGATATACACCCAGCGGATTACGAGTTAAGGCTTGGCATTTTGCAAGCAAAGGCCGAACAGGCGCCTGTCCAAATTGCGGACAAAGTGCTGGAGTTTATGGCGCATCGCATCATCAGCAATGTACGTGAATTGGAAGGTGCTTTGAATCGCATTTTAGCACATGCCATGCTTGTCGGCCGGGAAATCACTATTGAAAGTGCGGCTGAACTTCTGGCCGATTTGTTGAGGGCTAGTAGTCGTCAGGTTAGTGTTGACGCAATTCAAAAACGCGTTGCAGAGCATTTTGACGTTCGGGTCTCAGAGATGTTTTCAGCGCGCCGGGCCCGCAATATTGCAAGGCCGCGGCAGGTGGCTATGTACCTGGCAAAAAACCTGACCTCTTTGTCCTATCCAGATATCGGGCGACAGTTTGGTGGGCGTGACCATACAACCGTTATGCATGCCGTCAAAACCATTGAAAATCTATCGAAAAGTGATGGTCAACTTGCCGAAGATGTGCAGTTGTTAAAGTCAATTTTGTCAGGCTAATTCGACCCCACCAAAGTGACTGTCTCGCGCTCCTTCTGATTGGACAGCCGAGTCGGCAAAATTTCAATATTTTGATGCTTGTTTGTTAATGTCATGCTATATTTTGTATATAGCGTGGACTTGTAGGATTCTATCATTCGAAATATGCGGCTAATGCCTAAAAAAGAAGAGAAAGCTGATGAAACTAACTATTGATCGTATGAGCCTTTTGCGGCCCTTGGGTCATGTGCAATCTGTTGTTGAACGTCGCAATACTATTCCCATTTTAGCCAATGTCGTGCTTCGTGCCGAAGGTGGTGAATTGGCATTGACCGCTACGGATATGGATATGGATATTGTGACTGAAGTTGGTTGCTCGGTGATGACGCCTGGAACAACCACCATGTCAGCGCACCTTTTATATGATATTGCGCGTAAATTGCCTGATGGTGCAGAAGTTGACATTTCCGTTGGTGATGGTCATGCCATAGTCAGTGCTGGGCGCTCCAGCTTTAGGTTGCCAACGCTGCCAGTTGAGGATTTTCCGGCCATTAGCAGCAGTGATTTGCCGGTAAATTTTGCATTAAGCGCAGCTGATGTGCGTGATTTGATGGACGCAACACGTTTTGCCATTTCGACCGAAGAGACGCGCTACTATTTGAATGGTATATTTATTCATAAGGCTGAGTCTGGGGAATTATGCGCGGTGGCAACTGATGGGCATCGCCTTGCTTTAACGCGCCAAGCCCTTCCATCAGGCGCGGCCCAGATGCCGTCAATTATTCTGCCGAGAAAAGCGGTAAACGAATTACGTAAACTGCTTGATGATTTCGATGGGGAGGTTTTTGTAAGTCTCTCTGAAACTCGCGCCGAATTCCGTTTTGATGTGGTTCGTCTGACGAGTAAGTTGATTGATGGCACTTTCCCTGATTATACGCGAGTAATTCCCGTTGGAAATGATCGGATTATGCAGGTGGATGTTGGCGCGTTTTCAGCGGCGGTGGATCGTGTAGCGACGATTGCATCGGAAAAGTCAAGGTCAGTGAAAATGGGTTTAAAGCCTGGCTTGCTTACGCTATCGGCAAGTAATACTGATGCGTCAAGTGCGACCGAAGAGCTGGAAGTTAGCTATGATGGCGTTGAAATGGAAATTGGCTTCAATGCGCGTTATCTATTGGATATCACTAGTCAGGTGAACAGCGAGATGGTTGAGTTTGCGCTTGCAGATCAGGGATCACCAAGTTTGGTTCGGGCACCGGGTGATGAAACTAACCTGTTTGTTTTGATGCCAATGCGTGTGTGAGTGACATTTGATAATTAATTCATCACAGACAAAACCAACTGTTACCCTTGAGGTTGATAATGCTTCAAAACGCAGTTGGCTGTCGCGCTTAAAGCTGGATCATTTTCGTAATTATCAACAGGCTGACCTCGCCATTCACGCAGGTCAGCTTGTGGTCCTTGGTGATAATGGTGTTGGTAAAACAAATCTTTTAGAAGCGGTATCTCTTTTGTCGCCAGGGCGAGGGATGCGCCGTGCAAAGAGCCAGCACCTTGCCTATTCTGCTATCGTCCATGATGGACCGTCACCAAATCCAGGTCAGTCAGATGCGTCTGATTTGAATTTGTCTGCTAGTCTGAAGGTGCCTTATGAACGGGCAAACTGGGCTGTCGCTGCAACGCTGGAAACCTTGGATAGCAGTCTTAATATTGGCACAGGATTCGTTCGAACGGCAAAGCAAGGCAATCGCATTATGCGGCTTGAAGGAGTTACTGTATCACAGGCTGATATTGGTGCGCATTTGGCTGTATCATGGTTGACCCCACAAATGGACGGTATTTTTCTGGATAGCCCGGTGGCACGACGACGGTTCCTTGACCGCTTGGTCATTGCCTTTGATCCGGCGCATATTGGCCGTATGTCACGGTATGAAAAGGTTTTTCGTCAGCGGTCCCATCTGTTGGGTGAACAGCGTGGTGATGATGCTTGGTTTAGTGCGCTAGAATCAGTTCTAGCCGAAACCGCGGTGGCGGTAACAGCGGCCCGCCAATCTCTAATCAAGGCGCTGAATGACGAGTCGGCAAAGGGCTGGTTTGGCTTTCCTGGGGTTAAATTGCAGCTGGCCGGTGAAACAGAAAGTTGGTTATCCCAAATGCCGGCACTGGAGGTTGAAGACCAATTCATGCTGGCCGCAAGAATGGCGCGGCTAAATGGTGATGTAACCATGCCTGGCCCGCATGTAAGCGAATTTCAGGCTTTGCATCTCGGCAGCCAAACTCCAGCCAACCAATCATCAACCGGACAACAAAAGGCAATGCTGATTGCGGTAATTTTAGCCCATGCCCGCTTGCAGGATCGACGCCTTGGCCGTGTGCCAGTTATGTTGTTTGATGATGTTGCCGCGCATCTCGACTCCCAAAGGCGCGCCGCACTTTTTGAGGCGGTGCGGTGTCTTGGTGGCCAATGCTGGTTTAGCGGTACTGATGGTGAACAATTTAATGAGCTTGCAAAAACAGCACAATTTGTAAAAATTTTTCCTGCAAAATCAGCAGGTCAATCCCCTGTGCTTGAGGTGATACAATGACGGATGACAAAACCCAACTTGGTGATGAAGATTATAGTGCAGATTCGATCAAGGTTTTGCGTGGTCTGGATGCGGTACGTAAACGCCCTGGCATGTATATTGGCGATACGGATGATGGGTCTGGTCTTCATCACATGGTTTATGAGGTAGTTGATAACGCCATTGACGAGGCGCTGGCCGGACATTGTGATATTGTTAATGTAAAACTGAACGCGAATGGTTCGGTCACGGTGACTGATAATGGCCGGGGAATTCCAGTTGATATTCACGCCGAAGAAGGTGTTTCAGCGGCAGAAGTGATTATGACACAGCTTCATGCCGGCGGCAAATTTGACAATAATTCCTACAAGGTTTCGGGTGGTCTTCATGGGGTTGGTGTATCGGTTGTGAACGCCTTGTCAGAATGGCTAGAATTGGTCATTTTTCGTGATGAAAAGCAGTATCAGATTACCTTCAGGATGGGTGAAGCGGATGGCCCATTGGAGATTGTTGGTGATGCGGGTGATGAGAGTGGCACGCACTTAACCTTCATGCCATCGACTGAAATTTTTGCCCACATTAATTTTGATTTCACCACGTTGGAGCACCGGCTTCGTGAACTAGCGTTTTTGAATAGTGGGGTGAGGATTCGCCTCAGTGATGAACGCATACAAGATGGAACAATGTCCGAATTTCATTTTGATGGTGGACTATCTGCCTTTGTTGATTATCTAAACCGGTCACGAAATGCGATCCATCCAACTATTACCGCTGAAAGTCAACGTGATGATATTACCGTCGAATTAGCCCTTGCCTGGACTGACTCTTTTCACGAAAACACATTATGTTTTACAAATAATATTCCGCAGCGTGACGGCGGGGCCCACCTGGCTGGGTTTCGCGGAGCAATGACCCGTGTTGTGAATAACTACGCCCAGCAAAGCGGCATCGCCAAGAAGGAAAAGGTACAGCTGACCGGTGAGGATTCACGTGAAGGCCTAACAGCAATTGTGTCAGTCAAAGTGCCAGATCCAAAATTTTCGTCTCAGACTAAAGACAAGTTGGTTTCATCTGAAGTGCGTCCCGTGGTGGAAACGGCGGTTGCTGATTGTCTCGCGCAGTGGTTTGAAGAACATCCTGCAGATGCCAAACGCATTGTATCTAAGGCTTATGAGGCTGCGGCTGCTCGTGAAGCGGCTCGCAAAGCACGTGATTTGACTCGGCGCAAAGGGGTTATGGATATTGCCAGCTTACCGGGCAAGCTAGCCGATTGTCAGGAGCGTGATCCGGCTAAATCTGAGGTTTTCCTTGTGGAGGGGGACTCTGCTGGTGGGTCGGCCAAACAGGGTCGGGATCGAGCCAATCAGGCCATTCTGCCGCTTCGTGGCAAGATTCTGAATGTTGAGCGTGCGCGACTTGATAAGATGCTGTCATCTGCCGAAATTGGTACGCTGATCACTGCCATAGGTGCGGGGGTTGGTAATGCCGAGATGGATGTTGAAAAAATCCGATATCATAAAGTCATTATCATGACTGACGCTGATGTTGATGGAAGCCATATTAGGACTTTGTTATTGACCTTCTTTTTTCGTCATATGCGTCCGCTTATTGAGAAGGGTTATCTGTATATCGCACAACCGCCTTTGTTTCGGTCAAAAAGGGGCCAGTCTGAAGTCTACCTAAAAGATCAGCAGGAGCTAGATATTTATTTAATGGAAGCGGGGTTGAAAGACGCGGTGCTAACCACGGCGGATGCAGGCCAGATGGCAGGTGCTGATCTGGCGGATGTTGCTAGTTTGGCGGTGGTAACAAGCCGGTTAATTGAGACTGTATCCCGGAGACTTGGTAATCGAGATGTGGTCGAGCAGGCTGCTATTGCAGGCCTATTAAATTTAAGGACGTTGGAGAGTACTGAAGCTGCTGAGTATCTTGCAAAAAGACTCGAGGCAAAGGCAGCCGCCCTAGAAAAAGGCTGGTCTGGCAGTGTTGAGCAGACTGATGATGGCCCCGCAATAGTCGTACAGCGCCGTTTGCGCGGAATTACCGAGCGGTATGTGATTAATCGCCGCATCGTGAGTATTGGTGAAGCCCGGCGCCTTGATGAAGCTGCCGGTCATCTTCAGACAATTTATGGTAAGCCAATCGAACTAAGATTGGCTTCCCAAACGGTGATGATCAGCGGCCCAACAGAATTATCGCAGTTAATTTTCCAGACTGGTCGCAAAGGCGCGCAGATTTCGCGCTACAAAGGCCTTGGCGAAATGAACCCAAGCCAGCTGTGGGAAACCACACTTGATCCTGAACAACGTGTCCTGTTACAAGTGACCATTGATCAGGAAGACGATGCGGATAATGCCTTTTCAACTCTGATGGGAGAGGCGGTTGAAGAGCGCCGCAACTTCATTCAGGAGAATGCGCTGCGCGTTGCCAATCTTGATGTTTAGTGCTCACAAAAATCGGCACCAATGCAAAAGAGTAAATTATGCTGTTTCGGCGTTTTGGTAACAGTTCAGCCAAGGATTTTTATGGCCCAATTGACGAAGGGGTTATTTTTAATATTCGCTGGGTAGCGATCTTCGGCCAGATTGCTGCGCTCTTATTCACCGCGACTTTTCTAAAACTTGATTTGCCACTTTTACCTGCATTGGTTGTGATTGGTTTGTCGGTGCTACTCAATATATGGCAAATGCGAAATTCTCCATCCAGGAAACAACGGCACTGGCATAATTCCATGGCGCTGGGCTTTGATGTGCTCCAGTTGGCGGCTCTGCTGTATCTAACTGGCGGATTATTAAATCCCTTTTCAGTGATGATCCTAGCCCCCGTCGTTGTGTCTGCGGTAGTTTTGGGCCGTAAATCGACGCTCATGCTTATCGGTCTATTAGCCTTATCAGTCAGCTTTTTAGCATTTTTTCATCATCCGCTTGCTTGGCAGGACTCTGTAAAATTACCACCTTACTATTTGGCTGGCATTTGGATGGCATTAATCCTATCAAGTTGTTTTTTGGGAGGCTATATCTGGTGGGTGTCATCAAGTGCCCGTCACCTGTCTGCAGCCTTCGCTGAAGCCAAGCTTGCAGTTGTTGAAGAACAGCAGATACGCGCTCTTGGCTCGCTGGCGACCGCAGCTGCACATAAGCTCGGATCACCTTTAAACACAATTACCGTGATTGGTCATGAATTAGCGCGGGACATTTCTCCTGATGATCCGATTTATGATGATATTCAACTTTTACGTGCTGAAATAGAACGATGCCGCGTGATTTTAAGTGAGTTGGATGTTGTACAGGGGCGTCGGACAATTGCCGATGAACCGCCAGTACCTGTTACCCTGCTTATTGATGAACTTATCTACCAACGGGTTGGCAGTGATGATATCAATTTCACCATTACTCATGACGGCGTTAGTAATGGAAAAATTTTGCGCGTCACCCGACGGCCTGAATGGTTGCATGCACTAGAAACTCTAATGCAAAATGCAAAACAGTTTGCATTACGTGAGGTTAATATCCATATCGGTTGGACGGATGAAAATATCAATGTGTCGATTGTTGATGACGGTGCCGGTTTTTCACCAGTAATTCTGGCCCAAGCGGGCCAACCTTGGAATAGCAGCCGTACAGGCCAGGGAGGACACCGTGGCCTTGGTTTATTCATCGCACGCACGTTGCTAGAATCGATAGGTGGGTCTGTGCATTTCGGGAATGCCGATGGGGGTGGGGGAAATGTTGAACTCAAAGTTCCGCTGGCATCGTTGAATGCATTGCATAAAACATAAATGAAAAAGGCAAGGCTGACCAGTGACTGATTTATAGACGGTGTAAATTTTGCTAAATGGAAATGGTTGTGATGGATAAAAGCTTGCTAATTTTGGATGATGATGCCCCTCTTCGAGGTCGTTTACGCCGTGCAATGGAGGTGCGCGGTTTTGAAGTTGCCGATGCTGGAACCGTGCGAGATGGAATAAATATTGTGCGTAATAACCCACCAGCTTTTGCAATTCTTGATATGAAACTCGAGGATGGCACTGGGTTGACACTGGTACAAGAACTACGCAA
>CACEJY010000017.1 GCA_902559985.1 uncultured SAR116 cluster alpha proteobacterium
TGCCGAGTTGGAGTCAATGGCAGCAGGACTCGCAGCAACACACGCCAGCCCAGCCGAACGAGAGTTTATCGCGGATATAAGAACCAAAGAAGCTGCTCTTGTTGATAAGGGAACTAGCCCAGTCGCACTCGCCAAGCTAAATGGACAGTTTCATCAGTCAATTGCCCTTGCTAGCGATAATCCATTCCTGATTGAGGCCTTACAGCGTCTCAGCACGCTAATGGTACTTCTAGGGCCAACCGCCTATAGCCTATCCTCCCGTGTTCGTGAAATTGGCACCGAGCATGATGCGATCAACAATGCTATTCAGAGCAGTGACCCAGCAGCAGCTAGACAAGCGGCGCACACCCACCTGCAAAATGCGGTAAAGGCCCGTTTACACATCACTGCGGCCGGATACAAAGAAAATCTGGACTAGCGCCCTCCATCTTTCATCTAACAAAACAAAGCTATCAACTAGCGGCAACCCGCTTAAATAAAGGAACCTTAATGCGGCCCATTCTATCAGACATCCAGAATATTCTGGCCACTGCCAGCCTGGCGTTTGCCACAGGCCTTGTTTTTCGCATGTTTGGCCTGCCTGCTCCTTTTCTACTTGGCGCTCTTTTTGGTATTTGGATAACTGGCGCCGCCATTGCTCCCATCCGCAAGGCTTGGAGTTCCGCGTTGGCTTCACGTGCCGGTAATCTTAGGGCTTGGCACAGTAATTGGTAGTAACTTTCGTCCTGATGTTTTGGCTCATATCGGCTCATCGGGAATTACCGTTGTTGTCATGTTTATCGCAACAATAATAGCGACCCTTGCCGGGCTTACCTATCTGGTGCGGGTTCGCAAATACAGTTTTGTCATGGCCCTACTTAGCTGCATTCCAGGTGGCCAAGCCGAAGTGACTGCAATAAGCCGCGATTTTGTCCAAAAAGATTACGTTGTAGCACTTTTTCATCTTGTACGGGTGGCGCTTGTGTTCTGCTCGACGCCATTGATACTTGCCTTTGTTGAGGGTGACGCGGCGGTAATAAGATCCAATGACGCTCTCGCCAGCATGGCAGGCATTGCTGATATTGATCTAAACAGCATGCTTTTATTTTTAATGATTTCGATTTTCAGTCTTCCGGTGGCAATGCTTGTCCGATTGCCAATGCCGCATCTTCTTGGCCCATTGCTGATCAGCTCAGCCTTTCATATTTTGGGCCTTGTAGAAATTCCGAGAATTAGCGAATTTGTCATTGTGGCACAAATTGTCATTGGTGCGTCAGTTGGAGCGCGGCTTGCCTGCGTTCCATTTCGTCAACTTGCGATGTACATCCGGGATGCCATTGTCAACTCAGCCATTGTCCTATCAACCTATGGTGTTATCGCCTATTGTCTCGCTTTACTGACCGGTATTGATTTCATTAAGATGCTATTGGCATTTGTCCCAGGGGGGCTTTACGAAGTAACATTGCTGGCCCTAATTTTTGGATTTGATATTGCCTTTGTTGCTTTTCACCACACAATTAGGGTGATGATGGTGTTTTTAGGACTTCCGTTTATCATAACCTTTGCCGAGCGGCGTAATCTAATAAACCGCAATATTAAATCACCTCATTAACCTCTTTACGGGTCTAAATAGCAAGGGGACACGTTCATGAAAATTGCAGTGCTGGATGATTGGGTTGAGTGCGCCCGGGATTTTTGTGATTGGAACCGCCTCGGAACAAATGAAGCAGGCACGAACATCGCAGTTGACATATTTCATGATACAATATCAGGAAAAACTTTAGTCGAGAGGCTGCAGCCATATGATATTATCTGTTTAATGCGTGAGCGCACCCCAATTGATGCACGATTAATGGATCAGTTGCCAAATTTGAGAGGCATTATTACCAGCGGCATGCGTAACGCCGCACTTGATATTGCAGCTGCCAAAACACGCGGTATCATGCTTTCTGGGACCGAGTCACCAGGTCACGCAACGGCTGAACTTGCTTTTACCCTGATTGCGATGCAGGCGCGCCAGCTGTTTACCGCCGCGCAGTCAATGGCTAATGGTGGCTGGCAAACCCATCTAGGCCGAGACTTACGTGGTGCACGGCTTGGTATTTTAGGGCTTGGTCGCCTTGGGGAAGCGCTTGCAAAATATGGCGCGGCATTTGGCATGAATGTACAGGCATGGTCTCAAAATCTAACAAAAGACCGCTGTGCTGAAGTCGGAGTTGATTATGTTGATCGTGAAACCCTTTTTCGCACTTCCGATTTCATTTCAATCCACCTTAAATTATCTGACCGTGTTCGTCATCTGGTTGGGGTTGATGAATTGGCTATGATGCAGCGCGATGCCTACCTTGTAAACACATCACGCGCTCCAATTATCGATATGCACGCCCTGACCGCCGCACTAAAAACAAAAAAAATTGCTGGCGCAGCAATTGATGTTTATGACCTAGAACCTCTGCCAAGCAGCAACCCATTGCGCGGAACGACCAACCTTTTAATGACACCGCATATTGGTTATGTGACGCGCGAAACAATGAAGGTTTTTTACAGCCAGACTTTAGAAGCAATCGAAGCGATGATCGCTGGCAAGCCAATCCGTCAGCTTTAGAGTTAGTATATGGCTCTGATATGGCCCAATTCACATATATGTTGACGAAGACTAAATTTGTAACAAAAATGCAATCAATGACCGTCATCAATATATATTTTTAAGGGCAGAAAGAAGACCATAGATGCGCTTCGATACCTTAACACCTCCCGACGCTCAACCTATTTTCTCATTCGCAAATGGTGAAATGGGACTTTTGTCTAACTACATCATAAGAATACTCGAAAAACTCACCGGGCAGCCGCGAATACGAAAGCTATATTTTGAATATGTGAACGACGACTTACCACCGAAGAATTTCTGGTCTGACGCGCTTGATAGGCTAGACATAACAATTAGCCTGACAAGGGATGTCAAAGATGGAGTTGCGGCTACAATTCCAAAAACCGGTCGAGTTTTGGCCATTTCGAACCACCCTTATGGCGTAATTGACGGCCTAGCACTATGCGCATCGATGGCTGAGGTCCGAGACGATTACAAGATCATCACCCATAGAGTGCTTCGTCAAGCGCCAGCAGTTATGGATAAAATCTTGCCCATTGATTTTGATGAAACTGAGGCGGCATTGCTCAATAATTTGAAAACAAGGGCTGATGCAAAAAAACACCTAAAAAATGGAGGGGCGGTTATTATCTTTCCGGCAGGGGCTATTTCGCTCGCATCAAATTTCTTTGGTAATGCTGAGGACTCTGAATGGAAAACATTTGCTGCAAAGCTGGCGCAAGTGCCAAACACAACAACCATACCATTTTATTTTGATGGGCGTAATTCATTGATTTATCAGATGGCTCGCCGCATCAGCGTCACCCTCGGCTATTCATTGATGTTTCGCGAAATTTGCAAAAAGATGGGGCAAACCGTTTCTTTGCAGATGCGCCAACCTATTCAGGCAGAAACATTATCTAAATACAGCAACAGAACCGAAATAACGGAATATTTACGCCACTGCACCTACGGCCAGAAAGCATCTTAATCCTGCTCCACCAAATTAGCGGTAAAGGTAAATCGGGCTAGTCCAACACAGTGTGCCATCTTCTAGAGTAACGCGGATGAAGACAGGATTATCACCTTGATCTTTAAGGACAACAGAGCGTTGAAACTGCAATGACTGATGCGGATTAACAGTTGGCAGGCGGAATAGTTTTAAATAGCGGGGCAATACCCCACTATTGTCAAAAACCTCATCCTCATAACCAATATCTTCCAGAGGTACACCGGCTTTAATTAGCGGTGTTTCTATTTTTAGCGTGCCACGATAAGGATCTGCAAGCACCATATCAAACCCACCAATATTTCCAGTGGTCAGCGCGCGCCAATTCAATTCTGACTTTGAGGGCTGGTTTAAAACTTTATCCTTATTGAAGAAATTGATTGCACGAGCGGAGAGGATTTCATTGTCCGACAAAAATGCAGACCCATCCCAAATAACTTGCCGGAAACGGCCACGATATTCTGCCCCTTCCCACACGACACGAATGCGTGCACCGAGATCTTCCTGCCTGTAAGGACGAATTGTCTCGATTAAATCCAGCCCGTTGAAAATATCAACCCGTTCGATTGGCACGCTAGCCCGAATATCAGCCCTAATTGACACTTCGCCCGATGGAAGATGAACGATATCACCCATCACGGCATTTTTGGAGGCAACGCCGCGATCGCGCCCATGACGGGGATCATCATGAAATTTCGTTCCACCATCAGGAAATTCAGCATCAAACGTAATCAATGGGCGACCATTTTCACCACCTGTTGTAGCATAGTGATGGCGCTTACGAATTGCATCTAAAATAGATGCGCGGCTCAAGGTGTTTTTTAAGAAGCATGTCAAGCCACCAACCGCACCAAACAGCGCGGCCCCCGGATAGCTTGCACCCGGGCGGCCCTTGTGGCCATCAGAATTTGCAACAATTCCAATTCGATACCCCAAACGGAAAGCATCTTGGACTAGCCATTCAAACGTGCCCCAGCTGGAGTGAATTTCCATCGCCTTTTCAAACCGGCCATCATGGGCCAGCTCAATATCCGCATATCGGCCACCGCAATGCGCATAGACAACCACGTCATCCTCACCGTGATCAGCAAAAGCGGAAAACAGTTCACCAGCCGAATTGCAATCCGTTTCTATATCTGAATGATCACTGACCAACGCATGTGATGATCGGCGAATGATTCGCCCCTCGTTTGGAAAATAGATATTCCGATCACCACCAAGCCCAGTGTTGCCTGACCATTCATATCCCGGGATAGCAACAAATTTACCATCTTCATCAAACTGTTTACACAGTTTGTCCAGATGTGCCCAAAAATCTCCAGTAATCTGAAAATCATTGCCCTGATGACCAGTTGCATCAACAAAGGCATAATCGCGCGCAAAGGAAAAATAGGCCTCAGCAGTGCCGGTTCCAATGGTTTCTTCTGATTGTCCATGAAGATCACCCCAGAAATGGCGCGATACGGGCGCAACCTCAATGCGCATTGGGTTTGTGCGGAATGCGACCACTCCATCATCATTCAGAAAGTCGATACGCAAATCGGTTGGTTGAGCCACAGACAGATCATCAATAACGCCAAAAAACTCGCCTGGTGCCAGTGTTATTTTGTCTGGCAAGCCCTGTACCGGATGACTAGCGCGAGGGTAGAACACTGCATGACATTGGTTCGATGGGTTGCCCCATTTATCCTCGCCCTTGAATTTGATTGAAAAGACCTCATTTACCGCGCGGATTGTTGGAGCAACCGCTATATATCGATCTGGTTTTCCAGGCACGATTTTGATGACCGGCTGATTTGGCATTGGCTGATAATTATAGGTGGCAATTGGATCAATTAGAGTGTGAAATTCGTAACTATCTTCACAAAATGTCTGTAGCCGCATTCCTGGTGACCCACCTGAACGGTCACCAAATTTAATAGTAATGGAATCACCTTCTCGAAGAAAACCACGAACAACCTTTATATAGAGTGTTCGGTCCCAGGGCCGTACGTTACCTTTTGGATCATAGTGGTAGGTTAGCACCGCGCTGTTAGATGCGGTAATAGTAGTGTAATTCGGTCCAGCCGGATCTTCAAACTGAGGCCGGGTCTGATCACTAGCAAACCGGAAACACACCCGCATCGAACCAGAGTCATCAATGCCAAATTTACCAGCCGTGTAGGTTAGGATAAATGTCTGATAACTGCCCGCCTCAAATTCGCCCGTTGGAAATAGTTCAATGGATCCAAGTTCATGCGATGGAACAGGAAATGTCACAGGTGAACTTGTTGTGCCCCCCGTCCCGCCACCAAGCAAAACGTCATCACGACTACCCATTGGTATTTCAGTCATAATCAACCCCATAAAGTTTTTATATAATCTAATCTAATGTATTTAAGTAATGCCCACTCCAACATAGTTGAGAGCAGCGTCACCGGGCAATGATATCTAAGCTATAGCCTAGCACTTATCTCGCGCCCGGCAAGTACAAGCCCCGACAAAAAAATTAGCCAAATTAATAGACGCTGAAAGTGGTGATCACTCAACCGCCGAAATGCAAAAATTCCACTTTGCGTACCGATGATCGAAAAAGGGAACGCTATCGCGACAGTCAACCAAATGTGTGGTGCCAGCAGTCCGCGCCATGCCATCAATATCAGTACCGTTCCGAGCACAACCATATTGAAGGGTTGAACGAGCGCCCGGCGTTGAGCCTTTGTCCAAGCATACAAAGAACAGCCCATCGTCAAAATCACACCAGACATCCCAGTCATCATACCGGACAGGCCCCCAATAAAGCCAACGAGAACATCTACGGCAAAATAACGTTTTTTCAGATTTGGTAGCTTTTTTCGAAAGGCAAAAAATCCACCAAACATGATTAGCAAGCCTGCCACCAACAGCTTCAGCAATATTATATTGATTAATTCCAGACATAGATAGCCAATTACAATGCCAATTGATGCCGGCACTAAAAATCGAACTTGATCCCTAAATTCAATTGCGTTGCGCACCGCATAAAGCCCCTGCAACCCGCCAATCAACGACATTATAACAACTGTTACGACTGCATCTATTGGGGGCATTGCGGCCAGCCACCAGCCAAGAGCAAATAATCCAGTTCCAAAACCGGCGAGCCCATTGGCAAATCCTCCGGCTAGCGCACCAGCTGCAATTAGTAAAAAAACATCAACACCCATTACCGCGTGCGCCAAACAAACTGTTCAAAGGACATTAACCTCGCTAACAATCTAAAAATGAAATGCCCGGCCCGATGCACAACTGCTTATCGTTCAGGCATTACCTTAATAATGCGCATTGACAGATATTTAAGGTTTTTTGAATACTAACCAAGATACCGAATGGCTTTACGCATATTTTTTAGAACATCAAAAAATTTATCTTAACCCCGTGACAGCCAAGTATTAACAAAAAATTCTTAAGAAAAGTTTTGCGCAAAAATCAGAAGTGCAAATATCGACTGACAATTGAAACAACATTGCTTGTCAACTTAGAACATCTATACAGTAACATGATCGCGATATTTTTCTTGAAAAGAAAGTTGGCACAACACCTCAATTGATCACAAAAACTTTTGCTTAAGATATTAGCGAATAAAATAGCGCCACCAGCAACGGGGACTTGCTAGCTATCACCACCCACACTAAGGCCATAACACATGATAATCGAACATTTTTTAACTGCTGATGCACTCTTTGTTTTAATGGCTGTATTTCTTGGCTGTTTTGTGAAGGGCGCATTAGGCTTTGGGCTACCCCTGATTGCAACACCGATTATGCTGTTTGTTCTACCGCTTCCTGAAATCGTTGCCATTCTTATACTGCCAATCGCGATTGCCAATCTTTATCAAATCTGGCTGAACCGTGTGCACTGGCGAATCTTACAAAAATTCTGGCCGCTAATTGCAGCATCAACCCTAATTATGCTTTTAGGAGCACCAATAATGGTGTTCTTGGATGGTAATTTTCTTGGGATTTTAATTGGACTGATGATTTTCCTGCATGCGTTGTTATCGGGATTGCCACTGTCACTCTTGCAAGCTCCATCGCTAACCCCTGGGACCATGCAGAAAATGATCATCCCCGCAGGGGTTGTATCTGGCCTACTTGGAAGCCTTACTAGCATGTATTCATTTCCAAGCTTGCAACTAATGTTGATGATGCGGGTTCCCAAGGATGACCTTAACCTATTGCTTGGAGCATTCTTATCGCTTGGCTATATTGCGCTATGGATTGGCATTTTGAAAACCGGTTTTCCTGTTGGTAATAATCTTACCCTATCCGCTTTGATGATGATTCCAGCGGTTGCAGGGCAACAGGTCGGTCACATAGCGCGCCGAAACATCAGTGAGGCAGCCTTTAGACATTTTGTACATTTTGCGTTGGCCTGTGCTGGCCTGATGCTTATGGTGAAGGGCTCAAGTGGGTTAATTTAACAAGAAGCGCTCTCATCAAAGACAGAGCAGTTTTCAAATTGCTGAAACTATTTCTTAGGAGAATGGGCGATGACATCTGCTGGCAGTCAACCAGATTACATTATAATTGGCGGTGGGTCTGCGGGATGTGTTTTAGCGGCTCGCTTGAGTGCAAATCCTTCTTGCCATGTTGTGCTGCTTGAAGCTGGTGGCGAGGACTACAACCCATTAATTCATATTCCAGCAGGTTATATTAAAACCATGGTGAACCCAGAAATGAACTGGATGTTCGAGACAGAACCAGAAGAGGGCACTGGCAATCGGCGTATTGCTATTCCACGCGGCAAGGTTCTTGGTGGTTCATCGGCGATCAATGCCATGTTATATGTGCGCGGCCAATCAGCTGATTATGATGACTGGGCCCAACGAGGCAACCACGGTTGGTCCTATGATGATGTGCTACCCTATTTTCGCAAGGCCGAGCATTGTGAACCATTAGCTAATGGCAATGATGATTTTGACGACAATCTTCACGGTGTTGGTGGGCCTTTAAATGTTGCTGAGGTTCGGACACGCTACGAAGCTCTAGATAGATTGATAGAAGCGGCTGAAACAATAGGGTACCCGCACAATAAAGATTATAATGGTGTTACTCAGGATGGGTTTGGTTATTATCAAGTCACACAAAAGAATGGTCTGCGCTTTTCTGCAAAAAAAGCCTATCTACAACCAAATCGCAAACGGCAAAATTTGCGCATTATAACCAATGCTCACGTTACTGCTATCAGTCTCGATGGGAGGCATGCAACAGGCGTTTGCTACCAAAAGCATGGAAAATCCTTTGAAATAATGACTGGCCGTGAAGTCATCTTGTGTGCGGGCGCTATCCAATCACCACAAATTTTAGAACTATCCGGTATTGGTGAAGCGGAGCGTTTAAAGGAGTATGGCATTAACGTTCAACATGATCTACCGGGTGTTGGAAGTAACCTTGCCGATCATTATATCTCCCGTCTCTCGTGGCGACTTCGCCGTGACATTTCATTAAATAATCGGGCCCACGGACTCGGTCTTGTTGGAGAAATTCTAAGGTACGGCCTAACGCGGCGCGGCCTTCTTAGCCTCCCTGCAGGCATTCTTAGCGGTTTTGTGCGCTCACGGGAGGGACTTGCAGGACCAGATATACAATACCATATCGCTCATGCCAGTTTTGCCAACCCAGCTAAACGGGTTTTTGACAAATTTCCCGGCATGACATTTGGCCCTTGCCAATTACGTCCTGAAAGTCGCGGAAGTGTCCACATTAAGTCACCCAATCCTCTAGATGCTCCAAAAATCCTTCAAAACTATCTCAGCACTGAAGAAGATTGCAGGGTTCATGTTGCAGGCATGAAAATCGCCCGAGACATAATGCAAAGCGAGCATATGGCACCACTGGTAGAATCTGAAATGCGACCTGGAAAAGAACTTGATAGTGATGATGCCCTGCTTGCATATGCCCGCGAAACTGGCGTTACGCTATATCATCCGGTTTCAACCTGCCGCATGGGGCCGAGCCCAAAGTCAGGTGATGTAGTCGACTCACGGTTGCGCGTTTACAGCATTGACAGGTTACGGGTAGTTGATGCCTCAATCATGCCAACGCTTGTATCCGGCAATACCAATGCACCGACCATTATGATTGCGGAAAAGGCAGCCGATATGATCATCGCCGATCAACGATAGGAAATCCTGTAGTAAATTAATTTTTGTCTGTGCCTTGCTGTCGCCAAAAAAATATGATCACATTCCCGTTTGTTATTTTTATATTATCCCGGCTCAGAGATCGGGGCTGATTGCCAAATATCCCTCTAGCTTTTTTATATTGTTAATCTCCTTGATTTAAGCACTCCTGCAACTCAACGATAAGAGAGAAATTTGATTACGGCACCTGGTTTTGAATACCAAACCATATCATTTATAACCCGCCCCACGAATCAATTCTCCTGAAGAGGACATAATGAACCAAAAGAATACAAACTTTTTCAATATTGACGCCATGGAGCAAGGCATCAAAAGAACCCTTGTTGACGGGATTACGACCCGCATTTTCCCCGGTGAACAGGCTATGCTGTCAGTTGTTCGGATTGCACCAAACGCAGTTGGAGCAATTCATAGTCACCCGCAGGAGCAATGGGGCGTGATGCTGGAAGGCAGCGCAGTCCGTATCCAAGGTGGGGAAGAAATACCTGTCAAGAAAGGGGATTTTTGGTGTAGTCCCGGCAATATCGAACATGGTGTTATTGGAGGACCTGATGGCGCAGTCATTTTAGATGTTTTTAGCCCTCCACGCCCAGAATATACCCGCCCTGGAAGCGGATTTGAAGCGGAGTAAATAAATGCCAGTTCAAATTTTCAACAATGAATACACTGTCCTTCCTGCCAACGTTCTTGCAAAATGGGCCACCATTCCACCTGCAATTGCCGGCGATGCTATGAACCGTCAAAATGTCATGGCCGGGCGTATTTCGCCATTATCATTTGGTATGAAGATGGCGGGTCAGGCCCGCTGCGTCAGCACACTTGCTGGCGATAATGCAGCTCTTCATGCCGTTATCAACTATTTGCAGCCAAAAGAGATATTGGTAATTGATGCGGGCAATTATCCCGATCGCGCGGTTTGGGGCGGCATTCTAAACACTCGCGCAAACTTAAAGGGTATCAATGGTATCGTGCTCGATGGTGCCGGACGTGATGCTGCCGAAATGCGAGAAATGGGCTTACCTATTTTTCTTAGCGCACTCTCTCCAGCAGGTCCGCATAAGGGTTGGGGGGGGATCAATTAACGACCACATTAGCTGCGGCGGCGTTGCTGTCTCACCTGGCGACATTATTCTTGGCGATGATGATGGTGTCACTGTAGTACCACTAGCCCAAGCTGATAAAGTATTAGACGCTTCGTTGAAACGAATGGCAAATGAAGCAGATATTTTAAACAAGCTTGCTACGGGCGAAGATGCGAGCAGTTCTTTTCCAAATCCAGAGATTGAGTTTATGAGTTGATGGATTTGTTTCTAACAGAAAACATTGTGTGATTGGGCAGGCTTAAATAATTGAGACTTGCTCAAATTATTTTTTATATGTTGCTAGAACCATATCAGATAGTTTTTCCCCAATCATTATAGATGGCGCATTTGTATTCCCAGATGTGATGGTTGGCATTATTGAGGCATCAGCGACCCTCAAATTACTAACACCATTTACACGTAATTTGTCATCTACGACAGCCATTGCATCGTTACCCATCTTACAAGTGCCCACTGGGTGATATATTGTAGTACCATGCTCCCGAGCCCAATTCAGCAGGCTGTCATAATTATTTTTTTCTACAGCATCACCGGGCTCGTATTCTTCCGTTATCAGCGAACTGACTGGCTCATGCTGACAAATTGACCGTGTTATTTTTAGGCCGGCAACAATCGTGTCACAATCAGTTTTGGTTGACAGGTAATTTGGACGAATGACTGGATAATCTTCTGATTTCGATGACTTAAGTGAAATCGAGCCTCTACTCTCCGGACGTAACTGACAGACTGATGCGGTAAATGCCGAAAACTTATGTGCGCCGTCAGCTATCTTATCAGCACTGAATGGCTGGATATGGTATTGGATGTCAGGGGTTTCCAAATCAGGGTGCGTTTTTAAAAACCCAGTACCAAGGCTTGCCGCCATAGCCATTGGCCCACTTCTCATGGCCGCGTACTGGAATGCCATACCAAGAAGTTTCAATGGGTTTTGCTTTTCAGTATTAATTGTGCTGGCATCACATTTATAAATTGGGCGAACTTGCAAGTGATCCTGCAAATTTTTACCCACACCGGGTAAATTATATCGTGTCTTTATTCCATGGTCTTGAAGTTCATTTCCATCACCAATACCGGACAACATTAACAATTGAGGCGATCCAATTGCGCCAGTGCACAAAATTATCTCTTTTCGAGCATGGATAATCTTAACGTCACCGTTTATTCGAACTTCTGCACCTACTGCTTTGCCATCTTTAATGATAATTCTTTGAGTATGTGCCCGGGTTAACACGGTTAAATTTTTTCTGTGTTTTACTGGATTAAGATACGCAACCGCGGAGCTACAACGGCGACCACCTTTCATAGTCATCTGGAAATATCCAACACCCTCCTGATCTTCTTGATTGTAGTCATCTGTCCACTTATGTCCTGCAGCAACGGCAGCAGCAAGCCAAGCATCAACGATACCCCGGTTGACCCGATTTCTTGAGACGGTCAACGGTCCTTCTTGACCCCGAATTCCATCATCTTGACCCTCCCAACTTTCCGAGCGTTTAAATAAGGGTAAGACATCCTCCCATGACCAGCCGCTATTTCCCAGTTGTCGCCAGTGATTGAAATCTTGCGGCTGTCCTCGAACATAGAGCAAGCCATTGATCGAACTACTTCCACCAAGCGTTTTTCCACGCGGCCAATCTAGTGATCTATTATTTAAGCCCGGATCCGGTTCAGTCTTGTAACACCAATCAGTTCTTGGATTACCCATGGTTTTAAAGTAACCAACTGGAATGTGGATCCAGGGATAGTTATCTGGCCCACCAGCCTCTAAAAGGCCGACACTTGAACCGGCATCTGCTGACAATCTATTAGCGACTACGCATCCAGCAGAACCTGCACCTATGATTAAAAAGTCAAATTCCATTAGACAAAATATGGGGAATATAGAGTCTCAAAATAGTCAAGGGAAAGCTCATGAACGTTTCCTTTTCCTATCTCTTAATCTCAGCGTTGCTGCTTCACTTCCATCGTGATCTGTACCAAACCAAACGTCCAAAGGAACATCCATATTTCCATAATTACAGTCAAAATAACGATGGTGGAGTTGATGATGGAAATCAGCAGAGTCCAGTATCTTCGTATCTTTTTTAACTATCTTCTCGAACCCCGAATGTGTGAAAGCTGGATTTAAAGTCACCATGATCATGTGGATAGTAAAAATTATGGGATCTGAGGGCACAAGAAAGTGAATCAGTGGAGAGGATTGGTAAATTACATTTTCAATTGGATGCATTGAAATGCCTGACCATGGGCCAGTATTAACATTTCTATGATGCGTTATGTGGACGTGCTTGTACAAAAATGGGTGGTGAAGCAGGCGGTGAATAAAGTAAAAATGCACACCACGTATCAAAGGAAAGCAAAAGATCCAGACAAAAAACTGAAACGGATAATCGGCCAGTGGCGCCGTCGCAACCACCCCCCGCGCAACCAGTGTGAGATATAAGACCTCGTATATTGTCCAAACAGTTACACCACTCACAACACTCCAAAAAATATTGTCATAGACTTGGTTATTAAATTTAAAAACCTTGTTATTGGTATCCATCTCACGCTTGAGGAATTTAAATTTATCCCCCTGGACTTTATATGAGTGAAGGTAAAGGTGGAGAGAGCCCGCAATTAAAAACAACAATGCTGTGTTACGCAAAAAAACACTAAGAACCCAATCTAAGCTAAACCCTTTCATCACCTCGTAACTGGGAGTCAGATAATGTTGAATGATAAAGCCAAGCACAATGAAGAGCACAAAACGTGAGACACTTATCCACCGCCGAACCATCCAATTGAACGATTGTCCAACTTTTGGCGGCCAGCTAAATAATGGGTTATATGGGACCAAGTCTGCCGGCTGATAATTCCAAATTTTTCTTTTAGGAAGGCTATCACTCATGATTTTGTGCGTTTTCTTTTAGAATAAATTGTTTTTTCAATTAACTCAACCAAACGTCGTTCAACCTTAGGGTCGGCCTGCACTAGGTGTTCCTTTGAAGGAAATATATCACTTTTAACTTCGTTAATGTATCCTTTAAATGCTGTTACCCTCTCGAGTTGGAGCCTATCGCGCATTATCTGGAGGTTAGCGTATTGTTTTGAGTGCCGAGGATATCGGTTTTTTGAGTCGCCAAGAATGTCTTCGGCAAACAGAAATTGAATGTCAGCTTTTCCAGAGCCAATGGATGTAACAACTAAGTTAGAGTTTTTAACCAGCACATTCAGAATATTTTGTGGCACCACCTCAATTTCAACAGCCCATGCCCCTGCTTCTTCCAAGTGACGTAAATCCAAAAAAAGTTGTTCAGCCTGAGCAAAGGTTTTTCCGACAGCTTTTAATCCACCGGTCCAAGTGCTTTTGCGGGGCACTAAACCTACGTGCCCTTCCACTGGGAGGCCAGATTTTGCTGCTACCTCTACGAAGTCTAGACTCCAGCCACCACACATAATCGAGTCAGCTCCCAATTCCATTGCATTAAAGCAAGCGTTGAGAACTTCGTAAGAAGACTTTGCGACATTCATGGGCATAGCAAAGGTCATGAACGTATCCGGCGCAGCCTTCCGGATATCTGCGGCCAATTCAGGCCGCTCGGGATTGTATCTTACATTTAGCGTTTCGATGCCTGCTTCTTCGGCAGCAGCAGCCTCCTCTGGCGAGAAGGGAAGTGTTTTCGTGAGCTGCCTTTGACCTTTTAAACTCTGAATATCAAATACCGTCAAATTTCTTTTGCTGTATTCACCATTTATTGAAACAACGGTCTTTAAATCTGACATATCTACCCCATCGGCGATAAACCTCTTTTTGCGGAAGAGACGCTATCCCCCATACTTCCCGTAAACCAAGTTCGGTAGCCAAGTAACAACATCTGGAAACAGAGAAACAAAAATCAAAACTGCAATGTAAGCGAGCAGGAATGGTAGTACAGCAACCGAGATCTTATCTATGCCCAAATTCGTTATCCGAGCAGCAACAAACAGGTTTGCGCCGACAGGCGGGGTTAGGAAACCAACTTCACATGAGATGACCATCACTATGCCAAACACAATCGGATCGATCCCAAGTGCAACCACAATTGGCAAAAGCAAAGGCGTTAATAAGATGATTTGTGCGATTGATTCCAGAAACATTCCTGTAATAATCAAGATTACCGCGATAATCATAAGCAGTAAAAACGGACTTTGAGTAACGTCTGAAAGGGCATCGCCAATCATGTCAGGGACTGATAACAGGCTCATCAATTCACCAAACGCTTTTGCAGGGCCAACAATAATCAGCACAGCACCTGAAATCATGGCAGTAACTTTCAAGCAAACAAGTATCCGTTTTATCGTGAGTTCACGGTAAACAACACCACCAATCAGCAATGCATAGAAAACGGCTACTGATGCCGCTTCAGTAGGAGTAAATGCTCCTGAATAGATCCCCCCTAGAATAATAAATGGAGCTAATATCGCCCATTTTCCATCGTTGACCGTCCGACGAACTTCTGCCCAAGAAAATTCAATTCCCGAGCCGACATAGTTCCGTTTTTTCGCGATCAAATAGACAGTAAACATCAACGCGGCTGTCGCTATAAACCCGGGTAAAAACCCTGCTAGAAACAACCGAGGAATAGATTGTTCAGAAACAATACCATAAATAATCATGAGATTACTTGGTGGAATTAGGCTTCCCAAAGCACCGCCCGCGGCAGCAATCGCTCCTCCCATTGCTGGATCATAATTTTGCTTGATCATCGACGGAATCATAACAGCACCAATGGCCGCAGTTGTAGCTGGACCTGAACCCGATAACGCCGCAAAAAATGCACAACCCAAGACAGCTACCAAACCAAGACTGCCGGTGTAGTTTCCTACCATTGACTGAGCCATGTTTACAATGCGTTTAGCCATACCCCCTTGTTCCATTAACGAGCCTGCAAATACAAAAAGCGGCACTGTTACAAGAGGAAACGGTTCAACACCTGTATACATCGACAATGCAACTTGAACCAAATTCAAGTCCATCATGAAATAACCAATCGCAGTTCCAATTGCCACAGCAATGGGGATAGGCACTGCAAGCATGATCATAAGAACCATGCTACCAAACATGATGAGAGCTTGTTGCGCCTCACTCAGTTCAAAAATAATATCCATTAAGAACTCATGCATGAGGAAGCTCCTCGTCATCCCGCGGTAATAGGATTGGCTCATCATATTTGAACCAACGATAATAGACCTGCGCTAATCGTAGGGTCATCAATCCAAATCCAAGGATTAGGCACATGTAGGGCCATTTTTGATCAATATTGAGGGCTGGAGATCTGTACTCATCCTTCCAGAAAGAGAGGTCGAGCAACACACTTTGATAGGTCAGAAAAATACCAAACACAAACCAAATTAAATCACTGAACATAGTCAGACCTACAGCAACTTTTTTCGGAAACATTTCAACAAAATTCATCACCCTGATGTGGGCTCGCTCGCGCACTGCCCAGGCAACTGAAATGTAAACAGACCAAAGCATTGCATATATTGCTAGCTCATCAGACCACGAGGTTGGCAGACTAAAAACGTATCGCATTACAACCTGAAAAAAGACCATAGATGCCATAAACATCACCAAGACACCGGTGAGGACTTCTTCAAAATGCTTTTCTAAAAAACGCCACATCCTCGATCACTCCCCCCAAAAAAATTAGGTTACAAACATACACGCTATTTTTCATTTCCAAACTAAATTAAATTTAACAATTATTTAAAATTTTCTTACTTCCGTTATTTGAATAAAAAATGGCCCCAACATTTTGTTGGGGCCATTTTAACTATTAAGGTCTATTTCGCTGCAGCATAGATTTTATCCATGATCGCAACATACTCAGCCCCACGCTTCTTACCAAAGTCGGCGTGAACTTTCTTCGCCTTCTCAACCCACGGACCAATATCAGGTTCAGTGAATTTGACACCAGCGGCTTCCATTTTCTTCTGAACAATGTCCATGCCATAGTTTGTGTGGAAGCGTGAAGCGGCTGTGGCAATCTTTGCGGCCATATCCATCGCTTCTTTCTGCTTATCATCCAACTTATTCATGAACTTATCACTGACAAAGAATGGAGGCGCTAGCACAAAGTGACCAGTCTTCGCAACGTGCTTTGCGATATCATGGAATTTTTGCGAATACTGCACGTCAAGCGGCAAATCTCCACCGTCCACTGTACCAGTTTGTGTTGCTGTCAGAGCTTCTGACCAAGCAATTGGAACAGGATCAGAACCAAACGCCTTATAGGTATCAACCATCACGACGTTCTTTGGAACGCGATATTTCATCTTTGCAAAATCAGCAAGGTTGTTGATTGGCATTTTAGTATTGTAGATGTGGCGGAATGAGAAAAGTGGGATTGTGTATAGATGCACGCCCACCTCTTTTGGCATATCACCCCAAATCTCTTGACCAACTGGTCCGTCAGCCACTTTTACGGCATGGTCATAATTTTGGATCATATATGGCAAAACAAGCAAATCAATCTTTGGGAAAAATGGCCCCGCATTGTTCTGCGCAATCATAGTTCCATCAAGCGTGCCCAGCTGGAGTTTTTTGAACTGCTCCTGCTCACTACCCATCTTATGGCAGCAGTGAACTTTAACCCGCACTGTCCCGCCTGATAGCGTTTGAAAACGCTCAGCAAAAAGATGCATAAATGTACCGTATGGATGGCCCTCATTGACCGAATATCCAATATTCATAGTTACTTTAGCCGCGTTTGCTGTTCCTGCCATAAGCAGCAACCCTGCAAATACAGGCGCAGCAAGCAATTTTAAAAACTTCATTTCTTCCTCCCATTATTATTCCCAGCATTGAACCTCAAGATCAGGACCAACTTCTGCTGACGCACCCGCCAAATATCAATTTCTGACAAGCAATTACCACAAAACTCTTTCAAATATCAGAGCATCACGCAAGCCCCAAAAAGTGAAATTATGTCAGATTTCTTACATTTTTCTCACTTTTTGTTCTTAAAAGTATCAAATTTTGATATTTTTTAGCTTAATGTTTCCTAAACATAATCCCGATTAGAATGATTGCAATTTTCAACAAAGGCACTTTTGGACAACCTTCACTTAAAAACAGAATACAGCATAAGTATTGCAATTAGCGTCAAAAGGCCTAACGCGGCTTTTCGAAAGTGTTCATTTCCATTTGCTCTAAAGAATTTAGCGCCAAACATGGTTGCCCCGACATAGAGAACCGCTGCAACAATTGAAAACTGTAGAAGATCGAACGAGATTTTTCCATAAGCTAACATAGCAATTGCATTCATTAACGAATTTGTGCTTAACGCTATTATGATGTTCGATCGGGTTGTTTTTGCATCGTCTTCAATTGACAAAAGGGTTGTGACTAGTGGTGGCCCACCCATGCCCGCAGCTCCTTGAAGGCCTCCCCCTATTGCACCCGCGGTAAATGTCGTAACCCTGCTTATTTTACCTTTGATCCGCCACCCCGAGGCCAAAAGAGCTATTGCACCGAGCAATACAATAGAAATTACAAATTTCATTTTAACAGGATCAACGAAAACCAATAAAGTAGTCCCCAAAGGAACAGCGATTATAAGACCACACATCATTGGCGCTACAGTTTTTAATTCGCATTCACGCATGCTGCGAGGGATTAAATATACAATATTAGGTAGTTCAATTAACACCAAAATTGCGATGGCTTCGACAGGCGCCATAACAAGACTTAAAACAGGGACAATCAACAGCGCCGCTCCAAACCCGAGAAATCCCCTCAGAAAACCTCCAGCCGCGATGCCAACCAAACCAAAGAAAACTTCTAGGAAAGAGAGATCAAGAATCGTCATCATTAGGCCTTCACCCCCTAGACCCTTTTCATTGCCATCTTTAGCTCATAAATCGTAAGTCCCAGAATTGATGCGAGTATAAAGCTGCCACCAATTAACGTCCCGAACGTCACTATCTCATTCAAAAAAAGCCAAACCCAAAACGGACCAAGAGTAAACTCAAGGAGCATTATTAATGGCACCTCGGCTGCTTTTAGTACTTTGCTCGCTGTTATAAGTAAAGACTGGCCAAAGCCCTGCAATATCGCGCCCCAAATCAAACATAGTGAGATATCTCTCAGGCTGATCGCATCCTCCCAAGAACCAAGAAAAATGCCAACGGGGATGGTTAAAAGTCCAGTCACCAGAAGCACAGGCAACATTTCTATATCTTTTCTTTTGCGAAGAATGACTGCAAAACAGGAAAAGCAGCAAGCAGTCAAAAAAGCCAAAAGCGTTCCCACAAAAGAGTCAAAATTTACATTGCTGTAGAAAAGTATGCCGATGCCGACCGCAGCTACTAGCATGGCAAAAATTGTCGGTTTTGATATTTTTTCACCCAAAAGGAACCTTGCTAATATCGCGGTCAAAAAGGGCGCAGTGGCTATTGTGAAGGTAATATTTGCAACAGAGGTATAGGAGAATGCTAGAACGTAAGATGTCTGTGCCCCAGCAAAAAATGCCGCCCCCAAGACTCCCCAAAAACCAATTTTTTGGATTACCGTTAGGCTTTGCCACCCATAAACCCATGAAATCACCCCACACATCATCAAGACAAGAGCTACGGAACGGAAAAGGACAACTTCAAAAACACCGATATCATCAAAGCTCCTGAATATAAGTCCGGACGTGCTTACAAGTGTCGCTGAAAGCACCATCATCTCGATGCCGCGTCGCCTTGTTGGTATATTCAATGGGCTGACCATAATTTACGTCATATCTCCAAGTAAAATTTTACAATATCGTTTTTATGAAGTGGCTCTTTATTTAATCAGGTCATAACTGCAATCCTGATATGAACTGCTTTGACACTCATTTACTTTTCTTTGAACATCACGCAGTGCACTTTTGGGCAATTCTGCTCCAATCATATTAGCCATAGCTTTTGCATTGGGGTCGTAATCCATCGCAAGCAGAAACCATACCATTGCAATTTTCATGTCTTTGTTAACACCCAACCCGTCATGAAAGCTATTGCCTAGTCCAGTGAATGCAAAGGGATACCCCTGCTTCGCTGATGCCGACAATAGCTCGTTCGCTTTTTTATAATCCTGGGTCACCCCTTGACCTGTTTGATAGAGTAGAGCGAGACTAGCCTGAGCTATTCTATCACCACCCTCTGCTAACGGCAGCCAGAGCTTCACAGCGCCAGCAGGCCGGCCTTCAGTCAACTCCACAAAACCTTTGTTAAGATCGTCTGCTATAGCGTTTGAAGAAACGACACCGAACAGGCAAAAAAGTGCGAATATAGTCAATAATGATCTTTTAAGTAAGTTTAGCAACTTGGAACAGCCTCCACAAAATGATATGCATATGTTTGAAAAATAGTTAGCCGAGATCTTGAAATGCTTCTTTACAACGCCTCAAAAAAAATAGAATCGTTATTGAGCGCTAGCATGCAAAAAATCGTTTCACCCAAGTCTCCCAAAGATACAATCTATGGAACTTTTCTTGCGCTTGCATTACTTTTCTGCGGTCTCTTCGTGTGGGAGAACATTTTAAAGTGGGTTTAAAGTCTTTGTCAGTATCAAAGCATAGACTTATCTCCCAAGAGGTGCTTCAGGATCGCAGTCTGGTCTAGGTGGCCCATTCCATCCAATTCAGCTTCTTGAAACATTCTTTTAGCCAGTTCTCCGAAGAGACATTTACCTTTAAAAGAGCTTGCAAGCTCTGAGGCCATATTCAAATCCTTTATAGCCATCGAAATTGGAAAGTCCGGAGTGAGGTCATTGGCTAAAACTTTCTTTGGATAATTTGTATTCAGTTGACCGAGCCCCGCAGCGGTGGAACTCATTAATTTTGCCGTAGCTTCGATATTTAATCCCACTTGATTTGCAAATGACAACGTTTCGCCAGTTACAGCGTTGTTCACCATAGCCATATAATTATTGACAAGTTTCGATTTCAGCCCACTACCAATTGGTCCGGCGTGAATGGTCGTGTTTCCAATCGCCTCAAATATTTCAGTAGCCTGTTCAATATCATCGACATCACCCCCCGCCATTACCAACAGGTCTCCTGTTTTAGCCTCTCTTGGGGTCCTGCCGACTGGTGCATCAACAAACCGATGCCCTAGATCTCTCAAACGTGCAGATATCTCCATTGATTTATTGTAGGAGGCAGTAGACATGTCAATGATCAAGCTATCAGGGTCCAAAGCCCCAATTAAACCCTGGTCACCAAAAATAACTAGCTCAACGATGTCACTTGTCGGCAACATGGTGATGACAACATTTCTATTTTTTGCGACTTTTTCGGGAACAGTTGACAATGAGTGGGCTAAACCCTCCAGAGATTTAAGCGAGGCCCAATTCACATCGCAACAGGAGAGGTCAAGACCACTCTTAAGAATGTTTCGAGCCATGGGCATACCCATCACTCCAAGCCCAACCATCACTATTTTATTTTTCATTTAAGAGCTCCGTTAAAAAGCAACATGAAAAGATGTTATGAGCACCGCACTTGAGTTCAATCAAGGCCCTCGTATACTCCTCAAAATCCAACAGGCTAACATCTTTAAAAGGAACCGTTATTTTAAAATTTTTTTCTCGTGAAGGCCCATACAATTTATGAGGGCAGGTCTCCATACGGCAAATAGCCACCAGCAAGAGTGATCCCACAGTCAACGACGAGCGCAGAGCCTGTAACAGCACTGGACGCATCTGATAATAAAAACTCTGCAGCATTAGCTATTTCATCTGGCCTTGCCATTCTTCCCATGGGCGTCATGTTTGTTATCGGAGATAAATCACGACCTGCTTCCTCTTGCTTTCGGATAAAGGGGGTGTCAACCCAACCTGGGCAGATTGCATTCACACGAATATTCTTCTTACCCCACTGGACCGCTAAGGATTGTGTCAGGTTAATTATTGCCGCTTTACCTGCTCCATACCCGAGAACCGGGCCGGGACGAAGAGCTAAAACCGAAGAAAGGGTAACTATTGAACCCCCTCCACTTTTCATCATACTCGTCCCAACAATTTTGCAAGTAATAAAAGTTCCTGAGATATGATTGTCCATTACACGCCTGAAATCTTCAACCGGCATTTTTTCAATTGGATCCCGAGTAGGCATTACACCTGCTGAGGTTACACAGCCATTAACTGGAGGCATGAAGGACTCCAATTTAGAGAAGGCTGCTCGCATCGAATTTTCTGATCCAACATCTCCGGCAGAAAAAAAAGCCCTATCTCCAAGCGCTCGGCATAAAGATTCTCCAGCGTTTACGTCAATATCAATGATCCCAATCACGGCACCTTGCTCATAAAGTGATTTACAAACAGCCGCACCAATTCCACTAGCGCCACCAGTCACCACAATCGATAAATTTGAATGCTTTTCCATTCGCGGAACCTATCTACATTTTTTCACTTCGCGATCGTATGCTCTTGTTAAAACAGCCTTCAAGTATTTCTTTATATTTTTTCCCAATTTAGATTAAATGATCTGTAACCAATGCTACTTTCTAATTAATGCTCCGCAGGAAAATTCAAAAATGACCACACCAGGAATCAATTCTGACCCAAACGATGGCGAGAAACTCGATGCGGTTATCATAGGTGCTGGGTTTTCTGGCTTATACCAACTTCATTTACTGCGTGAAAAATTAGGTAAAAAAGTGAAGGTTCTTGAGGCTGCAGCTGAAGTTGGAGGCACTTGGTATTGGAACCGTTACCCCGGTGCGAGATGCGACTCGGAAAGTCACACCTATTGTTATTACTTTACCGACGAACTGCTAAAAGAGTGGCAATGGTCTGAGCGATATCCCGGCCAGGAAGAGATATTAAGATACCTCAATTTTTGTGCCGATCGGTTAGATCTGAGGCGAAGTATATATTTCAATGAGCGTGTCTGTAGCGCTGTTTGGAAGGATCAACAAAATCAATGGCATGTGAAAACCGAAAATGGAAGAACAATTGATTCTAAGTACTTAATAACTGCAGTCGGCTGTTTGTCGTCCACAAACATACCAAACTTTGAAAACTTTAACTCATTTAACGGCGACTTTTACCATACAGGTGAATGGCCACATGATGGAGTGGACTTCTCCAATAAAGTCGTTGCAATAATCGGAACAGGGTCCACCGGCATTCAAGCAATCCCAGTGATAGCAAAAACTGCTAAAAAGCTTACTGTCTTGCAACGAACGCCGAACTATAGTGTTCCAGCACGCAACGCACCACTACCACAAAATCATCATGTAGAGTTTTGTAACGAAATAGACTCTTGGCGGTCAAAGATGAGTGTTTCTAGGCACGGGCACCCTTGGACTGCACCACCAAAAAAGTTGTGTGAGACGTCCAAAAAAGAACGAGATGAAATTTTAGAAACGGGTTGGCAAGTCGGCGGATTGAGGTTTCGAGAGAGTTTTGATGATATCCTGACCGATGAAAAATCCAACCGGATAATGTCTGACTTCATCAGAAAAAAAATCAAAGAGACTATCAATGATGCGGAGGTAGCAAAAACTCTCTTACCACATGATCACCCATTTGGTACAAAACGCCCACCGATTGATACTGAATATTTTGAAACTTTTAACCGTGACAATGTCACGTTAGTAGACATTAAAAATAATCCCGTAAAGAGCCTCAACCCTGACGGGATAACTCTAGAATCTGGCGACAGAATACAAGCTGATATCATCGTTTTTGCAACTGGTTTTGATGCCATGACTGGTTCACTCCTAAAATTGGGAATAGTAGGGCGCAAAAACTTAACCCTCGCTGAGGCATGGCAAAATGGGCCGCGGACATTTTTGGGGCTCGGCACAAACGGTTTTCCAAACCTGTTTATGATAACAGGTCCAGGTAGCCCTTCTGTCTTGACAAATATGCCAAGGGCGATTGAGCAGCACGTTGAATGGATTACCAATTGCATGAACCACTGCGATGAAATTGGAGCCATGACAATTGAAGCAGAAAATACCGCAATGCTTAATTGGACCGACCATGTCACAGCGGTTGCAAATCAAACGCTCCTCCCAAAAGCCAACCACTCCTGGTATTTTGGCGGGAATATACCAGGTAAACCGCGGACCTTTATGCCCTACTCTGCCGGCCTAGATAAGTTTCGCTCAAATTGTGAGCAAATTGCAAAGTCAGGATACAAAGGTTTCAAAATAACTCAGTAACAGACATGAAACACCAACAAAAAATTGCGAGAAACCATGGAAGAAAATGATGAGTTTGACTACGTGATCGTTGGCGCAGGCAGCGCAGGCTGTGTTTTGGCAAATCGATTAAGTGAATGTGGAAAATACAGGATTTGCCTCCTTGAAGCGGGAGGATCTGACTGGCACCCCATGATACATATCCCCGCTGGATTCGTAAAAACTCTCATTAACCCAAAGCTAAATTGGATGTATGTCAGCGAGCCAAGCCCCGGAACGAATGGCCGTGCAATTCCAGCGCCACGTGGAAAAGTGTTAGGTGGATCCAGCTCGATAAATGGAATGGGCTTCAATAGAGGACAAGCGATGGATTTTGATGTCTGGGCTCAGAGAGGCAATCGTGGTTGGTCTTACGATGACATTCTCCCTTATTTCTGCCGATTTGAGACTTATAAATCAGGAGGAGATTTAGCCTACCGAGGCCAAAGTGGTGAGATGACAATTACTGACCTTGATTGGCGCGATCCTCTCTGTGAGGCCTACATTGATGGCGCTAATTCGTTGGGTATTCCAAGAAACCCGGACTACAACGGAAAGGCGCAAGAGGGTATTTCTTATTTGCAAAGGACTGTGAATGGAAGGACTAGAATGAGCGCAGCAAAGGCCTTCCTTAACCCTGCTAAAAAACGACCTAACCTAAGAGTAATCACGAACGCACATGTGACAAGGTTGACATTAAGTGGCAAGCAAGTGACTGGCGTCAGCTATCAAAAGGGTGGAGTGCGGGGTAAACACATGCATTTAATGGCAGCAAAAGAGGTCATTGTTTCTGGCGGAGCCATAAACACCCCACAATTACTTCAGCTTTCTGGAATTGGCCCTGCAAGCCTTCTTCAACAGCTCGGCATTGATGTTCAACATGATCTCCCTGGTGTTGGCGAAAATCTCCGTGATCACTATGCAACACGCCTAACAGCATCAGTCGAGGGAGTTCAAACAATTAATGATAGAGCCCATGGTATAAAACTTGTGGGCGAAGTTGCAAAATATTGTATCGGACAACAATCCATACTCAAGCTTGGGCCAACAACCGTATTCTGTTTTTGGCGTTCAAAACCTGATTTAACAAACCCAGATGTCCAAATAAACTTCACACCGGGCACCCATCAACGCGGCATGCAGTCCACTCTTGAAAAAAAATCTGGTTTCACTCTGGCTACTTGGCAACATCGTCCGGAGAGTTCTGGCTATGTCCGATCAGTTTCTAACAACCCATTTGACAAACCGGAGATTCAACCAAATTATTTGTCAGATGAAGAAGATCAAAGAGTAATTTTAGATGCTACAAAATTATGTAGAAGGCTAATGCAAACTGATGCATTAAAACCGTTTCGAGTAAAAGAAACCTATCCGGGGACTTCAATACAAAATGATAACGAACTACTTCATTCAATTCGTGATATGGGACAATCAATTTATCACTTAATGGGCACTTGTCGCATGGGGCCAATCAACGACCCGATGGCAGTGGTAGACGACCAATTAAAAGTTCATGGAATGGATAACCTCCGTGTCATTGACGCGTCAATCATGCCTACCATGATATCAGCTAATCTAAATGCCGGTGTCTTAATGATTGCCGAAAAAGGTGCAGATTTGGCGTTAGGAAAAACACCCCTCACGATGTCAGACCTCCAGAACCACATTACATGAATATTCTTCACTATTTGTGATCATGGAAGATTGGCAGATTAGTACGTCAGGTGTTTGCTTAAAATTAACGCGCCAATGTTTGAAAAAGCGCGCGGCAATTCTAGCATAGATGCACTCAATGTTTGGTGAAATTAGGCTGGCGTGAAAGCAAATCAAGCTCGCAATACCGCACCACAGTTTTTCTCCGCTGCGGTTATAACCGCGTTACTAATTGATTCGATTTCTACATCGCTAAGTGTAGCTTTTTCTGGGGTCAGCGTGATCGTAACCGCGATTGATTTTTTACCAGTGGCAATATTTTCACCCTCATATACATCGAAAAGTTGAACATCACTTAATAATGAACCAGCCGCAGATTTTATAGTTCGTAATAATTGGCTTGCGGGTAATTCAACGTCAAGGACAAATGCAAAATCACGGCTAACAGGTTGGAACGGTGACATTTTCAAATAGCTGCGCGCAGGACCACGTGACTTTGGGAGTGGAACATCCTCAAGAAAGAATTCAAAACCAACAAGTGCGCTACGAAGGCCAAAATGTGACACAACTGAGGGATGAATTTCACCAAACTGGGCCAATAATTTGCGACCCTGAAGCAAGCGGCCACAACGGCCAGGATGAAAATAATCAGGTCCACCCTCCTCAATTTGCAAGCTATCACGCCGAACACCAAGCGCGCTTAGCCCGGCCTCAACGTCAGCTTTAATATCAAACACATCCACAATCCGCCGGCTGCCATGCCATTCTCGCGGGGCCATAGCACCATGACGGATTCCCGCGACGGCAGTGCGTTGTTGATCCGGTTTATCACCAAAGAACACTGGGCCAATTTCAAACATCGCAACATCAGCTTCTCCACGGTCCTGATTACACGCAGCAGCGGACAGTAGATTTGGCAAGGCCGATGGCCGCATAATCGACAAATCAGCGCTAATAGGGTTCACTAACCGCAAGCAGTCATCACCACCTCCAAACATCACGGCCTCTTTTTCAGCAAGGAACGAGAATGTGACCGCCTCAGTTAGGCCGCGTTGGGCCAATGCCCGGCGCAAGCGTAAAGGGCGTGCCTGTTTCACGTTTACCGCGGGTTGGGCGACAACATGTTCACGCGGCAAACGCTGCATCGGCAAATGATCAAAGCCATAGATACGCCCAATTTCCTCAACCAAATCCGCGGCGCCGTCGATATCACCGCGCCATGGTGGTGGGCTTACCTGCCAACCACCATTTTCCTCACTTACGCTAAATCCAAGTAATTCTAAAATAGCCACTTGGCGGTCCTTCGGCACCTCAATGCCTGTAAGGCGCTCAACCTTATCAATGGCAAGAAAGATATTGCGCTGCCAAGCAGTACCAGCGCCTGCGCTTACCACATGGCTTGCCTCACCCCCACAAATATCCATCACCATACGCGCTACATATCCTGAAACCCATTCTGGCGAGGTGACATCCAGGCCCCGCTCAAAGCGAAAACGAGCATCAGAATGAATGTTCAATTTACGCCCTGTCGTGGCAACTGAAATCTGGTCAAAGATAGCAACTTCCAGGAACATGGATTTAGTAGCCTCACTAACACCGGTGCGCTCACCGCCCATAATGCCAGCCAAATCATCCGGCCCATTAGCGTCTCCAATGACAAGCATGTCCTCATCAAGCTCATAGGTTTTTTCATTCAACGCTGTCATGGTCTCGCACGGTTTTGCGCGCCTAATTATGAGCTTGTCGCCATCAATCTTGTCAATGTCATAAGCGTGTAAAGGCCGCCCAAGATCAACCATTACATAATTAGTGATATCGACCAACGCGCTGATTGGGCGTTGACCAATCGCGGTCAGGCGGTTCGCCATCCATGATGGGCTTGCCGCATTCTTCAATCCGGTAAAAGCTCGTCCAGACACCAATGGGCAAAGATATTCATCCGCCGGCGTCAAATCCAACTGCCACGATATTGGACTATCAAAACTGCCCTCAAGGGGGCTTGTGTCGATGTCTTTTAGTCGTCCATAACCTGCTGCTGCCAAATCACGCGCCACGCCGCGCACCCCGAGACAATCTGCCCGGTTTGGGGTTATGGCAATTTCGATCATGGGATCATCAAAGCCAGCATATGTCGCAAATAGCGTGCCGATAGGGGCTTCATCATCAAGATCGATAATGCCGTCATGATCATCCGAGATTTCCATTTCGCGCTCGGAACACAGCATACCATTTGACAACTCACCGCGAATTTCACCGGCTTTTAGCGTCAAGTCAATGCCTGGAACATATGCCCCAACCGGGGCAAAAACGCCCTTCATGCCAGCACGCGCATTTGGCGCACCACATATAACCTGAATAGGATCACCACTGCCCGTATTGACCATACAGACACGCAATTTATCGGCATTTGGATGCTGTTCCGCGGAAATCACCTCGGCAATAATGAACGGGGCTAATGTTGCGGCACGATCCACCATGGATTCAACTTCAAGCCCAAGCATTGGCAAGACATCAATAATCTCGGCAAATGGATGATCTGTTTCTAAATGGTCAAACAACCAGTTACGGGTGAATTTCATTAGATACCACCCCCAGATAGCCCGGCATGGATAGATGGCGCATCGAAGGGAAGAAATCCATAATGTCTCATCCAGCGCAGATCACTATCATAAAAGGTACGCAAATCCGGAATGCCATATTTCAGCATCGCAATGCGCTCTATTCCCATACCAAAGGCAAATCCCTGGTATTTTTCGGGATCATAACCACAGTTTTCCAGCACACGCGGATTTACCATACCAGACCCCAGAATTTCCAGCCAATCATCGCCAGCCCCAATTTTCAGGGCTCCATTTTGCCTAGTGCAACCAATATCAACTTCGGCAGATGGCTCAGTAAAGGGAAAATAGCTTGGGCGGAAACGGACCGGTAGATCATCGACACCAAAAAAGGCGCGACAAAAATCAATCAAACAGCCCTTTAAATGCCCCATATGGATGCCATCACCGATAACCAACCCCTCACATTGGTGAAACATTGGTGAATGGGTTGCGTCATGATCTGACCGGTAGGTCCGGCCCGGCACTATGATACGGATGGGCGGGTCTTGGGATTCCATCGTACGGATTTGTACCGGAGATGTGTGGGTGCGCAACACCTTGCGCCCTCCCTCAGCATCGGCAGGTAGATAAAAAGTATCATGTTCTTGGCGAGCCGGGTGCTCAGGAGGAATATTCAGCGCAGTAAAATTATAATAATCAGATTCAATGTCTGGCCCTTCAGCAACCTGGAAGCCCATTTCTGCAAAAATGGCAATCACTTCTTCAATAGTTCGAGATAGGGGGTGAAGGCGTGCATCTGTATGAGGGCGACTTGGCAGGCTAACATCCAGCCGTTCAGCCTCAAGCCGTTCGTTGAGGACGACAGCAGCTAATATTTTTTGTTTGGCGTCAATAGCAGTGGCAATATCATCCTTCACCCTATTCAGCGTCTGGCCAGCAGCTCTGCGATCTTCAGCATTCATGCCGCCGAGTTCGCGCATCATCAACGAAATGCGCCCTTTCTTGCCAAGCGCATCGATCCTAATCGCCTCTAGCGCGTCGAGGCTATCAGCTATGTCAATAGCGTCAATAATTTCTGAAGAGACTGCATCAAGGCTTTCCATTATTTTCCACCATTGGTCAACTAATTATTTACGCCCGACGGTTTGCGACATCGTTTGACTTGGAAACAACAAGCCGTTGTGATCGCAGTTGCCAGAACAATCATGGTCAAAACCAATCATTTTTTCTGGCACCGGTCAACACAACGGCTCATCTGTCATCTTTCGTCGTTGGGATAATCCCTAGCTCGCCGCTTTCGACCGCTCTACTAGAGCCTCAAAGGCTCGAGGTTCGTTCACCGCAAGATCTGCGAGCATTTTACGATCGACCTCGACTCCAGCTTTGATCAGACCACCCATCATTTGTGAATAAGTCACACCGTAAAGGCGTGCGGCTGCATTGATCCTTTGGATCCAAAGAGCACGAAATTCCCTTTTGCGAACACGCCGGTCACGATACGCATATTGGCGTGCCTTATCTACGGCCTGGGTCGCGGTTCTGAATGTATTTTTACGACGTCCATAATAGCCCTTTGCCGCCTTAATTACCTTGGCGTGACGGGCGTGTGTCGTGGTACCTCTTTTTACGCGTGCCATTGTTCAGCCTCCGTTAAGCGTATGGAAGGAAACGTTTCACAATGCGCGCATCGGCATCACTCAAAATCATGGTGCCACGTGCTTGACGTTTCATTTTTTGGGAACGGCGACGTAAGTTATGGCTGAGGAATGCGGCTGAGCCGCGAACCTTACCGTTTGCGGTCAGGCGAAATCGTTTTTTCGCGCCGCTTTTGGTCTTCATCTTGGGCATTTTGACCTCTTTCTAACTAAAAGGAAGTTTTCCACTCCTGTCCCGGTAGGGCACTCCTAAAAAAGGGGAGGAAAAACAAAAAGCCGGCCGGGCATGCCCTGGTTCTTTCAGGCCCGGACGCGA
>CACEJY010000018.1 GCA_902559985.1 uncultured SAR116 cluster alpha proteobacterium
TACTTTGACAAATCGCTTGATCAACTAGATTTGCATGAAATGGCGTATTTGGCAGCTTTACCAAAGGCGCCAAACAATTACCATCCCATCCACAATCGCCGTGCAGCCACGGTTCGGCGTAACTGGGTGTTAAGGGAGATGCAGCAAAATGGTTATATTTCTCAAGAGGAAGCGGCTCTGGCGAAGGACATGCCGCTGCAGATAAGTGGGCAAAGTGGTTTTGACGGCGCCGATGCGCCATATTTTACCGAAGAAGTGCGACGTCAGCTCATAAGACAATTTGGTGAGTCATCACTTTATGACGGTGGTTTATCAGTGCGTACAACGCTTGACCCATTTCTGCAGCAGGTTGCTGATAATGCGCTTGAACATGGACTCGAGGCACTAGACCGACGTCAGGGCTGGCGCGGACCAGTTGACGTGCTAAAAGATGGCGCTGATGTGGATAAGGTGCTTGCTGAACACACGGCAAAGCTGCGTCCCAATCATTATGCCGCACTGGTGACCAAGGTTGGACGGCGCAGTGCAGAAATATACGTTTCGGGTCGGCAGGCGTTTATTCCATTCGAATTAGCATTTTGGGCCTATCCGCCGCGGCGCGCCGACGGGGTTCGTCCCCCCCCCCTTGCGTGATCTCCGAAATGCCTTGTCAAAAAATGATATTGTAATCGTGCAACCGCCTGGTTTTACTCCAGATTTGATACGGAATGACTTCAAGCCAGCACCTAATCATTTTTCGCTTGGTCAGCGCCCTGCTGTTGAAGGTGCCATCATTGCACTTGATCCGCATACTGGTCGGTTGTTGGCAATGAGCGGTGGTTACAATTACGCTGATTCTGAATTCAACCGAGCGGTACAGGCGATGCGGCAACCGGGTTCAGCTTTTAAACCGTTTGTCTATCTTGCCGCATTAGATGCTGGCTACAGTCCGACCACCCGGATACTCGATGCACCGCTGGTTGTCGATCAGGGACTAGGCAAACCAAAATGGAAGCCAGCAAATTACACGAAGCGGTTTTATGGGCCCTCGATTATGCGTGTTGGGATTGAAAAATCGCGCAATTTGATGACAGCACGCCTTGCCATGACACTTGGAATGGAACGTGTGCAGGATTACGCTAAACGATTTGGTCTGAATGAAGATTTGCCGCCACTGTTGTCAATGTCACTTGGGGCTGGCGAGACAACGCTACTACGCCTAACTGCAGCCTACGGTATGTTGGTGAATGGTGGACGCAAAATCACTCCAAGCCTGATAGACCGGATCCAAGATCGTAAGGGCAAAACCATTTTTCGGCATGATAAACGCGTTTGTAAAGCGTGTGTGGCGCCACGGGGTTGGAGCAGCCAGCCAATCCCAAAACTGCCGGACTCGCGGGAACAATTGACTGATCCGGCGTCTGCTTTTCAGATGGTGTCGATGCTGGAGGGCGTTGTCAAACGTGGCACGGGCAAGTCAATTGAGAAACTGGGACTCGTTGTTGCTGGTAAAACTGGTACGACCAACGATAATACGAATGGCTGGTTTATTGGCTTTACACCTGATCTCGCAATTGGTGTTTTCATCGGTTATGATAGGCCTCGCCCGCTTGGAAAGCGTGAGACAGGCTCCACAGTTGCTGTGCCTATTTTTGGCGATTTTTTGATGCGTTCACAAATTGACAAGCCCAATATTCCCTTTCGGCGGCCAAATGATATTCATGTTATTCCTGTTCATGCTGAGACCGGTGAGCGTGTTTTACCTAAAGACAAGGCAGCAATCCTTGAGATTTTCAAACCTGGTCAGCGGCCAGGTGGTGCGCTGATTGATGTTGCGCCCGGTCTGGGCAATAAAACTATGGCCCCCAATGGCGGCCTTGCAACACAAGGCCTTTACTGACTGTCACTGGCATGAAACTATGAATTGATGGCTTGCCACAGCCCCCATTGGCACGTTAGTTACACGCTGTAGTTAGTTTTTTAACCTGAAAATGGATTGTTAGCTCATGCAGGCCGAAACTTTAGCTAAAATCGACATAATCAAATCGGCGGTCGATCTGCTGCGTAAGCATGTCAAATATGATGACGCAAAAGCTCGACTGGCAGATCTGGAGGCGTTAACTGCCAACGGAGATTTCTGGAATGATCAGATTAATGCGCAGGAAACGATGCGGGAAAAAAATCGGCTCGAACGCCAATTATCAGTTATCGATACATTGCAATTTGAAATGGATGATTTGGTTGCATTGCTGGAGCTTGGTGCTGCTGAAAATGATGAAGAGATCGTAGCCGATGCTGAGGCATCGCTCAGCATCCTGGTTTGTGTTGCTGAAAAACGTCAGCTTGAGAGCCTGTTGTCGGGTGAGGCGGATGCCAATGACTGCTTTATTGAGGTTCACGCCGGTGCTGGTGGGACTGAGGCACAGGACTGGGCTTTGATGTTGATGCGGATGTACAGCCGTTGGAGTGAGGCACGTGGTTTCAAAATTCAGCTTATTGAGGAAAGTGCGGGTGAGGAGGCTGGCATTAAGTCGGTAACAATGCGCGTCGAGGGTGAAAATGCATATGGATGGATGAAAACAGAGTCAGGCGTTCACCGGCTGGTTCGCATTTCTCCATATGATAGTTCAGCCCGCCGCCACACAAGTTTTGCCAGCGTGTGGGTTTATCCGGTCGTTGACGATAATATCGAGATAGAAATCGAAGACAAAGACCTTCGTATAGATACATACCGTGCATCGGGTGCGGGTGGGCAGCATGTGAATAAAACTGACTCTGCCATTCGTATTACGCACATACCAACCAATATTGTTGTGCAATGCCAGAATGATCGCTCTCAGCATCGTAACCGCGCGACTGCTTTTAATATGCTTAAAGCCCGCCTTTATGAACTGGAATTGCAGCGTCGCGAGGATGCGGCAAACGACGCAGCTTCGATTAAGACTGATATTGGTTGGGGAAATCAGATCCGGTCTTATGTGCTTCATCCATATCAAATGGTTAAAGATTTGCGGACCAATGTTGAAAAAGGCAATGCGCAAGGTGTTCTTGATGGGGATTTAGACGATTTCATCGAAGCGAGCCTTGCTGCCCGTGTCGGCAATCAACGCTAGGGTGTCAAATTTTCCTCGGGGATTTTTGGAACTTTGCGGATTTTTGAGGGGGGACAAAAGGCTGCTTAAAAGGGCGCGACTAAACTAAGCCTAGGGCCTTTCAAAAAAGTTATGTTTTGTCAAACCGTTCCAGCCCACGTTTTGTAAGTCTAGGCCACTTGATCTTTTTATGGTCTTATGGCTTTTACTGAGGCCAGAACGTCTTGGGCGTGGCCATCAACCTTTACTTTAGGCCAGATGTTAATAATTTTTCTATCAAAACCAATAAGATAGGTTGACCTATGGACGCCCATGAAACTTTTCCCATACATTGATTTTTTGACCCATACGCCAAATTGTTCGCACAGATCTGTTTCATGGTCAGCTCCCAGAAGACAGGTCAAATTATGCTTTAATCTGAATTTTGCCAGTCTTGCCGGCTTATCTTTGGAAATTCCTATCACGGTAGTGTTCTCTTTCAAAAAAGCATCGGTTAATGCAGAAAATTGAATGGCTTCTTTGGTGCATCCAGATGTGCCAGCGCGTGGGAAAAAAAATACGACCACTTTTTTGCCAATTTGTTCGGTTAATGAAAACCGGCCACAATCTGTTTGAATTGATAGCTCGGGGGCAAGGCTGCCAAGTTTAAGCATGATATAGGTCCTAATTTACGAGGAATGCGCGCCAAATGAGATTGCGACGTGTATAGTGTTTCAGACGTGTATAGTGTTTCAATTGTGATTAGTCCCAGATAACATATTTTTTTAAACCGCAAGACAGCCTGCGTTGGGCATGATCAAGTAAGACAGTCTTCTAGCTATAAAGGACACCGTGTGTCTGAACAAAAAAAAATTACAGTAACGAGTATTTTAAGAACTTTAGTCATTACTTTCACATCTTTGATTACAGTAATGGTTGGGGTTGCGTATCTATATGTAAACCAAGCTGGAGGCCTAAGCCGGCTTCTTGAGAACGAACTCGCGACAATGGTTGGTTCTGGCACGGCTACCGTTGGTAAAGCGCGGATCAGTGTTTCGTTATCACGTCGACCGCTACAGCTCACTGCAAACGATATTTTGATCACTTTGGATAGTGAACAAATCAACCTACCCAGAGTGGACATGAGATTTGGATGGACAAGCATCTTTGGAGGGAGCCCAGAGACCATCTTGCTCCGTGGGGTCAAGCTTCACCTCGTTAAAAAGGCCAGCGGATGGTCTGGCTCCCCAGCAATTTTATTTCTGGACACACTTGCAAAGAATGCTAATCAAGCACGGTCTAGTTCGACCAAGTTACAAAACGCGAAAAATTACCTAGGCGGTGTCAAACTTATAGCAATCGAGACTGACCGCCTATCACTATCCCATGAAAATGTGGCGCTTCCCAATTTGACCTTTGAAAATATTTATATCGATGTCACATCGGGTGATGGTGGCGAGGTTTCTGGAAGCATGCGCGCTAGCAGGTTAAATGACGCGCGTGAGGCTGCTGGCAGCTTCACCTTGTCTTTTGATGGCTGGCCTGGAAGCAAGAGTCTTGACGTTGATTTGAGCGCTTATGAATTAGAAACTGAAGGTTTCAGTGGTTATATCGATGGTTTTCCTCTCTCCTTACGTCAAATTGGTGTTTTATCCGGACACATTGGGTTCGAGATGAAAAATGATCTTTTGACTTACCTTAATGCCGATGTGGCAATGAAAGATGGCATTTTGGGTGTGCCGGGCATTGGCCGCAATGCTAACTTTACTAATGCTGATTTTGTTTTTGCTTATGATATGGAACGCAATAATTTGACCGTCAACAAGGCCGAATTAAAAATGGTGGACAAGCGGCAACTGTTTTTCACTGGAACAGTTGGTCGGTTTCATGCCCCCTCATCAATTGTCACGGGGATGATTGAGGCAAAAAACTTGCCTGTTCAGGCTTTGCTAGATGATTGGCCAACTGCAACATACCCTCATTTGAAGGGTGAGATAAAAAAGCGTTTTACTGGTGGCAAATTCAAAATGGTCAAAGCTGAATTTAAAGGGATTTATGAATCGCAAACCAGTGCGCTTGCCCTCTCAAAGCTGGACCTCGAGAGCCAGTTTTCAGCCGTGCGTGCCAATATATCAAATGGTCAGTATCAGCGATTTGTTGCCACTATTGACGGTGATCTGGGCATGCGTGTTGGCAAAGGTGGCGCCGTTGAGCAAGTGCTTACCGATCTGAATATCAGAGATGGATCAATGCTGGTGGCCGGATATGATCGACTCGAGGTGCCATCGGGACAATTAAAATCGGTAATACGCGGGGGCAACGTGGAGTTACAGCACGTAGCATTAGATTTGGGGCATGCTGGCAATTTTGACCTCAATGGTGTCCTTGAAATTAGTGATGCATGCAGAAAGCAGATCAAATTCTGTTTTGGTCAGAATTTTGCTGGGGCAGTGGCGGATCTGAAACTGAATCTACGCGTGCCCGACATGGATGCACCACTGTTTGTGGCGTTGTGGCCAAATTGGACAGCGCCAAAGACTCGAGACTGGTTGGTTAAACATATTCCGCAAGGCCGGGTTCGTGCGTCGGAGTTATCATTTGCTGTTGATCTGGATGCGGCTAAAGGGGTCCAGAAAGTTTATGATGTAGAGGGGAACGTAGAAGTTCGAGGCGCCCATTTTAAGTGGTCCAAAAATGCCGATTTGATGACAAATGTCGACGCCGATTTATATTGGAATAAAGACGAATTCTCCGCGAGGTTTTTAACTGGGAATGTGGGTGATGTGTTTTTGCAACGCGGGCGGGTGGCAATCGCCCCAGTTCTGGCAAGAGTGGAGAAAGATGCACGCGTCTCGTTAACCGCAAAGGGCGGTGTCGGAAACACGCTTCATCTTGCGCGTCAAGTTGGGTTGTCAAAATATGGTAGCTTTGATTTCAATAAGATTGAGGCTGATGGCAAAATTGAGTTCTCTTTGGAGACTGTCCTGCCGCTGGGGGAAAGCAAGGGCGTATTGGCTCAGCACATTAAGACATTTGACGCTAATGTTAGCAATGGCACCTTCCGTAATCTGCCAAATTTAATGAATATAGAGAAAGCCGAGCTTGTGATGAATATCGCAAGAGAAAATAGCCAGATCACTGGTACTGCAGTTGTTTATGGGTCGCCAAGTGAATTTAGTCTGGATATTGATCATATCAAAGAACATGTTGAACTAGTTGCTCAAACTCCCTCTTCTGAATTACTTGCCGATGCGGTCGCGAAGATGTCTGGCATTGACATTGCTGGAGCTATCGGTGGCAAGATTGCCTATTCTGGAGACCCCTCATTGCGTGAGGCCCGCATTGGTTTGGCTGCTGATTTGCGGGGAACATCCATAAATGTGCCAAAAATAGGCTGGGCAAAATTACCGGCAGAAGACGGTCGGGCTATAATGACAATCATTCTTCGCAACGGTCAAATTACATCCTTGCAGAATATCGATATGGCTGCTGGCAGCTTGTCTGCGCAAGGGCAGGTGGCTTTTGGTATATCCGGTCAAGTTCAGGCTGCATTTTTTGAACGCGCAGCATGGCCGGGGAACGATTTGCGCGATCTGATCATTGAACAAAATGCTGCGGCATCATGGAAAGTTGGGGCAACCGCCAAGTTAATTAATTTGGTACCGCTGAGGCGTAACGAGGGGGTTAGTCGTGGTGAGACGCTGACTTTCGATTTTACCGCAGATCGAATTGTTGTAGATGATGACATTACCTTATCTGGTCAACTTTCTGGTTACCGTGACAGCAGCGGCATTGGTAATGCCGAATTTTTTGGAATGCTGTCAGTTCATGGAAAACCTCTTATTACTGAGGCAGATATGAAAATGAGTTTTGGCACACCAGAAGAAATGGTCGCTGGCACGGGTTTGATTGGTGGTGGAGAAGCCAGTCTGACGTTCAAAACGTCAATAAATGCTGAGCCTAGACTGATGATTGTATCTGAAAATGCTGGGCGCGTTCTTTCTGGTCTTAAAGTCACTGACTCGGTTCGTGGTGGAAAATTGTGGCTGACGAATATATTCAAGGGGGGCAATTTTAGGTCGTATGATACGACAATCGAAGTGGCTAATTTCCGGGTTGTTGAGGCACCGCGAGCACTTCGGGCTTTTTCGGTTTTAAGTCTTGCAGGCCTCTATTCTTTAGTTGAGGGTGATGGCACTGCTTTTCGGCGAGGTAATGCTGTTTTAGAGACGCGAGGTCCGATTGTAAAAATTTCTAGTATCAGGGCCGGTGGTGAAGCTGTCGGCGTCACAATGCTTGGTGTCTTTGATCGCATTACAAAAAAAGTTGAAGTCAGTGGTAATCTGGTACCAGTGAATCAGATCAGTAAAATTATTGGTGGGTTGCCCCTTGTCGGGGATCTGATTACTGGCATAGACAAAAGCGGTATTTTTGTAACCCAGTTCAAGGTTACTGGCACATCTGATGATATGAAAATGTCAGTGAATCCAGTTACTAGTATCGCACCCGGATTGATCCGTGATTTATTTTCACCGAACTGGCTGGACAATGAAGAGCAACGTTTATTTGGTCCAGATAAAGCCAAAAATAAAGCCGGCAGGAACAAACAAAAGGTAAAAGCTGTGGATTAGGCTGATGTGGAAAAGCGTGCGGCCATCGATTTCAAAAGTTAAATTGTTTGACTGGCGGTCTTTTTAGAACGACTGACTAATCAATAATGATAAGGGCATGTCGTTTTTTGCCTGCGGAGATTTTGACTTTTCCAAAGTTGAAATCCCCATGGCTAATTATGGTGTTTTCATCCCGGATGGGGTTGTCATTGACACGGGCTCCGCCACCGCGGATCAAACGTCTCGCATCGCCATTTGATTTTGCAAAACCGACCATAGTTAGCGCCGTAATCACGGAAAGCGCTTCGGCTGATTTGGTGTTGATGGACACTTTATGCAACCCGTCACCCATTCCCTTGTGGCTAAATGTGGTTTGTGCTGTTGCTTTGGCCTTTTCTGCAGCCCCTTTCCCGTGGCACAAACACGTTGCCTCATCGGCAAGGATGACTTTAGCATCATTAATTTCGGCACCCTTCAATGTTCCAAGTCTGCGGACATCCGCCATTGGCAATTCGGTAAATAGGCCAAGAAATCTCTCAACATCCGAGTCTTCAGTATTTCGCCAGAATTGCCAGAAATCAAAGCTGGACAGTTTTTCATCATTCAGCCAGATTGCCCCGCTGGCAGATTTTCCCATTTTAGCACCCGATGATGTGGTGATTAATGGGGAAGTCAGTCCAAAAACTTCTTGTCCGTCAACGCGCCGTGTTAGATCAACTCCGGTCACAATATTCCCCCATTGGTCTGATCCACCCATCTGTAATTGGCAACCATACCGGCGGCGCAATTCGAGGAAATCATATGCTTGCAGAATGGCATAGTTAAATTCAAGAAAGGACAATGGCTGTTCCCGCTCAAGGCGAAGTTTCACCGAGTCCATGCCCATCATCCGGTTAATTGAAAAATGTGGACCATAGTCGCGTAAAAACTTCACATACTGAAGGCTGTCAAGCCAATCAGCGTTGTCAACCATTAGTGCATCAGATATCCCATCGCCAAAGGTTAGATATTTTTCAAAGACGCGTTTAATTCCATTTTTATTGGTTTCTATATCTTGATTGGATAATAGTGGACGGGCGGCATCCTTGCCAGATGGATCCCCAACCTTGGTTGTGCCACCACCCATTAAAACAATCGGTTTGTGACCGCTTTTCTGTAAAATTCGCAACATCATAATTTGCACGAGTGAGCCAACATGGAGACTGTCAGCAGTGCAATCAAACCCAATGTAAGTTGGGATGATATGATTTGCCGCGAGGGCATCAAGGGCGTCAATATTGGTTGCCTGATGGATATAACCACGGTCGCTAAAGTGCTGGATGAGATTTGATTTGTAGGTCATTTTTGATCCAGATTATATAAATGTAAAAAGAAGCCCATGATTATTGTGCTGAACCGGTAGCTAAAGGGTGAAGCTAGGTAAGCGGATCGAAACTTGGCTCATTAAACGTCTTGTCAAGATAAGCTGATACTCGCTCAATCATCGGGTCAAGGTGATCGGTAAAGAAGTGATTGGCACCTGGAACTAAATCGATATCGATGGTAACGCCTTTTTGAATCGATAAACGTTCAACTAGTTTGTAAATGGAGTCGGGTGGAACTTGTTCGTCCTCTTCGCCATGCACGATCAAGCCCGAAGCGGGGCAAGGTGCAAGGAATGAAAAATCATGCGTTAATGCTGGCGGTGTTGCTGCAATAAACCCTCGGATTTCAGGGCGCCTCATCATCAATTGCATACCAATCCATGAACCGAATGAAAACCCAGCAATCCAGCATTCGCGCGATGCTGGGTTTTGTGCCTGTAGCCAATCCATCGCGGTTGCCGCGTCCGACAACTCGCCCTCGCCGTTATCATATTCACCCTGACTTCGCCCAACACCCCTAAAATTAAAACGCAAAACGGCAAAGCCGCGGGTCTGAAAATGCTTGTAAAGCGCATAGGTGACACGATTATTCATTGTGCCGCCCTTATCGGGCTCGGGGTGAAGAATCAGGGCGGTCGGCGCATCTGGCAAATCGCTCGGCATGTAGCGACACTCCAGCCGTCCATCTGCACCGTTAATAATCACCTCTGGCATAACTTTTTCCGATCATCTTGCACTATCGTAATCTGGCCTTATATCTTACTATGTATAGCACGCCAAGCGAGGTTTTCCATCCAACAGTGCTCTTTTGCGTGATTTATTTGAGTATCGTTTATCAAGAAAGCTGTTCGTTGTCCCTAACCCATCTGGCAAACTTAAGTGCCAAACAGGTTTTGCTTTTAGAACCAGTATTGGATTTAGACATATGTATAGAAATTTATGCCAGGACCTTAGTGCTATAATAGAACGCGATCCGGCGGCAAGCAACCGACTTGCCGTGATCTTTCTTTATCCCAGTTTTCAAGTCATGGTTGCTTATCGCGTTTCACATGTTCTCTGGTGCATCGGATTTCACTTCATTGCTCGGTTGATAATGCAAATTGCAAGGATATTGACAGGGATTGAAATTCATCCTGCCGCAAAAATTGGCCCAGGTTTTTTTGTTGACCATGGCATGGGCACAGTTATTGGGCAAACTACTGAAATTGGCCGTGATGTGACGCTTTATCATGATGTCACTCTTGGCGGGGTGATGCCGGCCATTGACTCGCAAAAACAGCGGGATGCCAAAAGACACCCTACATTAGGCGATTATGTGATTATTGGAGCCGGGGCACAAATTCTTGGCCCAATTACGGTAAATCGTTGTGCGCGGGTTGGTGGCAATTCAGTGGTCACCAAAGATGTTCCCGAAGGCGCAACGGTTGTAGGGGTGCCCGCGCGCCAAATGAACAAGGGTGATCCTAAGCCGTCAGGTGAGAGAAGTTTCATGCCTTACGCCGTTCATTCCGGTCTTGATTCTGACCCGCGTGAACGGACAATCCGGGCGCTTGCTGATGAATTGCAAAGTCAGCGCTCTGCCCTCAGCAACCTTGAAAAACAGCTTGGGAATTTAGGCCGTCCTGCAGCAATAAAAAAACAAAAAGCCAAACCGAAATCGGGCAGTTAGTTGGCAGTTATAATTGTGATAATTAAAGATGCGTGACATGCAAATTTATCTCGACAACAATGCGACGACGCCGTTGCGAAAAGCCGCAATGACCGAGATGCTTGCTGCAATGGGGCCGCCGGCAAACCCATCATCAGTCCATAGTTTTGGGCGCAACGCACGTTTGCTAGTTGAGTCGGCGCGTGAATCGGTGGCGATGCTGGCTGGGTGTCGCCCAGCAAATGTTGTCTTTACCAGTGGCGGCACCGAGAGCAATAATCTGGTGTTGGCGCAATACGACCATGTAATTACCAGTACGATTGAGCATGACTCGGTTCGCCATGCACACAACCGTTGCCAGATGATTGCCGTTGATGAACATGGCGTCATTGACCTTGATCAGCTGGCGGCCAAGCTTTCAATGATTGATGATGCGGTAAAACCAAATACAATTATTTCGGTAATGGCGGCCAATAATGAAACTGGCGTGTTGCAGCCAATTGATCAGATTGCCGAAATGGCTCGTAGTTCGAACCTAGCCTTTCACAGTGATATGGTACAGGTGTTTGGCAAAAGCCATCTTGACTTTACCAGTTCAGAAATCAGTTATGCTAGTTTTTCAGCACATAAAATCGGTGGCCCTGCAGGTGTTGGGGCCTTGCTGTTTCGTCCAGGATGCAGACTTGCGAGCATGCTTCGTGGTGGGGGGCAGGAACAAGGGCGGAGATCAGGCACTGAAAACCTGATAGGTATTGCTGGTTTTGGGGCAGCCGCGGCAGAAGCGTTTGGCGATATTAAGCATTACGATAAAATGGCGGCATGGCGTAATGACTTTGAAGCCCGGATGTTGGATGAACGCCATGGTATCACGGTGTTTGGCAAATCTGCTCCACGACTTGGAAACACGAGCTGTATTGCGGCTACTGGTAAGGCTGCAGAGGCTATGGTCATTGCATTTGACCTTGCCGGTGTTGCCATCAGTGCTGGTTCCGCTTGCTCTTCTGGGAAGGTTAAGTCAAGCCACGTGTTGGAGGCGATGGGAGCGGGTGAGCGTGCTGGAGAGGCTATTCGTATTTCAGGTGGATGGGCAACGGTAAAAAGCGACTTTGAAACGCTTGCAGATGTTTTTCTGCAACTGTACAAGCAACCCGCGTAAAGTAAATCATCTGTGCATGGTAACCTGACTGGTTGATAGCAGCCGAGAAACTCAGACAGATTAAGGAGGCAATTAGAAGATGCCACACGTTATTTTTATCGAGCCCGATGGCAGTGAACATGATGTCACCGTCGAACCGGGCACTACTGTTATGGAAGCTGGGCGTGACGCTGGCCTGGGCATCGAAGGCACTTGTGGTGGGTGCTTATCCTGTGCGACCTGTCATGTAATCGTTGACAAGGACTGGTTCGGCAAAACTGGCGCACCGGGCGAAGATGAAATAGATATGCTTGATCTAGCTTTTGGGTTGACAGAAACTTCACGTCTGGGCTGCCAGATTGAGATGTCAGAAAGGCTTGATGGCTTGCGCGTTGCAATTCCAGAGGATATGTAGGGTCGATCATGACGGTACGGGCGGCAGAGAACAGCGATCAGGGACGCGGTTTGAGCGATTTAAATGCACTTGGCTTTGCCAAGCCGCCTGCTGAAACACGTGTAGTAGTAGCGATGTCTGGTGGAGTGGACTCATCGGTTACAGCTGCCTTGTTACATGAACAGGGATTTGATGTGATTGGAATCACCCTGCAGCTTTATGATCATGGTGTCGCTGTCCAAACCAAAGGGGCTTGTTGTGCAGGTGCCGATATTCATGATGCCCGTAGTGTCGCTGCGCGTATAGGGATACCTCATTATGTGCTTGATTATGAAAATCGTTTTCATGAACAAGTAATGCAGGATTTTGCGGATAGTTATCTCCGTGGTGAGACACCAATCCCTTGTGTGCGATGCAATCAAACGGTAAAATTTACTGACCTTTTAAGAACTGCGCGTGATCTTGATGCCGACTGCTTGGCAACTGGCCATTATGTTCAACGGGCCGTTGGTGCAGACGGTCCGATGCTTCTTCGCGGTGTTGATCCGACAAAGGATCAGTCTTATTTCCTATTCGCAACAACGAGCGAACAGTTGGATTATCTTCGCTTTCCACTTGGTGGGTTGGATAAAGACACAACCCGCGCATTAGCACGTAAATTTGGACTTGTAGTTGCTGAAAAGCCTGATAGTCAGGATATTTGTTTTGTACCAAACGGCCGGTATGGTGATGTTGTGCGTCGATTGCGACCGGGTGCTGTGGATGCTGGAGATATTGTTCATATTGATGGAAGTGTGCTTGGGCGCCATAACGGGGTTATCGACTATACGATAGGGCAACGTCGCAGACTTGGCATTGGCGGACGGATGGGTGTTGATGAGGCTGATGGGCCGCTTTATGTGGTGGAAATTGATGTTGAAGCTAATCGAGTAATAGTTGGGCCGCATTATGCACTTGCCTGTCAGGAGGTGCACTTAAGTGACGTGAACTGGATTAATGCTGTGCCTGATGATGGCGCAGCGATTTTGGCGCGTTTGCGTAATACCGCTCTAGCAATGCCGGCTAAGGTTTTTTGGGAGCAGGCAGGGCGAGGTTCGTTAGTGCTGCAGTTGGATGAGGCGCAGTTTGGCATTGCAACTGGACAGGCGGCAGCCTTTTATGAATTCACAAACCCAAATCACTTGCTTGGTGGGGGGTGGATTTCACGTGCGCCATTGATAGCTAACAAAAAATCTCTGTAGAAAGATAAACCGAGGCACAACCTCCGATGTTAGCTCTGCCGGATTGAATTGAGGCACCGCTAGGAAAAGATAATTAAAAAGAATCATAAATAAAAAGGGGTTTATCTTCATGCTCACGGCCTAAAATTTATTTGTATCATGTCGTTAAATCGAGCATGATGAATGATCTACTGAAAATCCAAAATGAGATGGGTTTGCCACAGGGGCAAACACGTCCCCTTCGTGCAGAACATGACTTGGATCACGATGAAGTTGTTGATGATCAAAGTGAATGGTTAGGCGTCCCAACTAATTACAGTTCCTATCACAAGGGTTACACCACAAACCAATGGTTAATGGTATTTAGGGCCGTTGAAACAACCATCTGATTGATTTTCATTTATTTCTCCCGCTTTATATTAACAATGTGATAGTCAATCATCCCAACAGCTATGCTTGCGGTAGAGACTGGCGAGGGGTATTTTACCTGGGATCATATTTTTCTTGGTTTTGAAACAACTTTTTGCCCTTGGCAGGGTTCTTGCAAACCGGCGTTTAAGTGGCGCCGTTTATAAAGGTAGAGTTCCATGACTCAACAAACCCAGTTTAAAAAGTTGAAAGAACAAATTGAAGCTGCAAAACGTGACCTAGCAGAAATGTCTGATACCGAAATGGATGATGGCGTCACGCATGCTTCTTCATTTTCCGCTTTGCCCGAGATAGTTGAGCCAAAACAGATCAAAATAAAGCCTGATGATGTCCCGTCACACGACACAATTAATGCGGAAGTGGTTGACATGGTCTCTAAACAAGTTTCATGTGACACTCCAATTGCCGACGATAAGCTCGGTAACTCTGCGAGAGAACTGACCAACGAATTTCAATTTTTTCATCGGGAAAAGCGGCCAAAAAGCAGCGGTGACCTTGCATTGGGCGGATCGTTGAAAGAGGCCCTTAACGTTGAATCTGAGGTCTTGTTGTTTGAACGGCTTGGCCACAGGCTCGCCATCCTTGAAGGCGATGTGGAGCAAAATCGTGAATATATACTTGAACTGATTAATCTTTTGTCCAAGTTAGATTTGCGGCAAAAACCCTTAGATAGAAAGCTGAAACCATCACAGCGCCTTAATCGGCGTCACATTTTCTGGCTTGTAATTGGTTGTTTAGCGTTGGGTTGGTTTGGGCTTACTCCATCAGGCCATATAGCTGTTAGACATTTTCTGACTTTAATTTGAAGTTTATCCACAATCCGAAATTTCCCTTAACTATCTATTCATATTGACTAATTTTTCCTAGTAATGTAAATTATCCACAAGTATTTAGATTGTGAAGAAATAGCCAAGTTTGTATGTCATTTAGCTCTTTAACCTCGTTACCATTTCCTCATCAGCTCTCGCTTGATTTGGATTTGGGTGACGCCGGCCCAAAAGACTTGAAAGGCGGCGAGGTAAAACGATCCGTTATTTTTCCTAAAAATATCCAAATTTTTAATGTTCCAGAATTTCAGCGACAAGTTTCTCAGCTGTTTGATCCGCTAAACATCAATATTGAGTTTCGGAAAACGCGGCATAACAGGCTTGAAATGTGTTGGTCATTTCCACGAGAAGCGGTTCATTATATTCAAAAAGAGACAAGACAACGAGCTGAAATCTCACGAGAAGAAAGCGCCGCGTTTGAGACGCTAATTCTTTCATTTTCTGGCGCGAGTCATTAGGAATTTTATTTTTCTAATAAGCTTCGCTGATCACGAATTTTACAAAATGAACATCAGTGATTGCTGATGGTTGTTTAGTATCTGGCTTGTCAACAATTAGCTTAATATCATCAAGCAATTGGGAAGTGAGTTTTTTCCGTTTTTTAACACTATCAATGTCGGCTAACTTTTGTTGAGCTAATCTTAGATTGATTGCTGATCGAATTTTTGGATTGAATGATTCCAATTGTTTGATAATAGCCTCGCCGGTAAGAGTATTGCCATAAGTCGCAATGGCAATTTCGACTGTTAGCATGCCTTTTCCACTAGCAAGATTACTGACAAAGGGAAGAGGAAAGCTGTAATAACGATGTCTGTCAAAGTCAAACTCACCTTCACTCAACTGAGTTGTTTGTTCTGTGTCATCGTCTTCAACAGCTTCATCACTGGTGGTTTTTTCGTTTGTCTGAGTTGTAACCTTTCCGATTACTGTATTGATGTCTTCCGCCGGCGTCTCGGGTGTTGTTAATGTCAAATAGCCAACTGCAAACAAGGTTAAAACAATAGTGATGCACCCGATGATGATGAGCGGCAACAAAAAGCGTTGCAATTTTCCGGATTGTTGAGTGCTGAGCTCTGCATCGTCCATGACAACTTACCCGACAAAGTCGTTGATAAAATCAACAAACCGTATGGCCCAAGTACGGAAGTGCACCAATTGCTGGTCAATGAAATCGGAGGCAAGGAAAAAGCTAGTGCCTAAAATAAGACCGGTAAGCACGGCAAGTGTGATTGCTATTCTGCGATTTTGGTGCCTGATTACGTTCTGTCCGTCCGAGCTAATGTCCTTTGGCCTCGTATTTCTAGGTTTATTGTTCTTTTTGGCGTCATTTTGAAGGCGGGTGACTTCCCGGATTTTACCGAGTAGTGTGTATAAGTCACGCTGATTTTCTGCCATTTTACTTTCAAGGCGGGTTATACGCGCATCAAGTGTAGCGGCATCTGGTGCTAAGCTGGTTGTTGTTTCAACCATGCCCGGGCTAGTCAGTTCGGAGTCAGGCGGAGGGTTTAGAATAGTTTTTCGCGCGATCGTATCGTCTCGCTCCTGATTAAGTGGCGTTTTATTTTGGTCTTCTTCCAGAGCAGACTTTGCCGCTTCAATTTTCGCTTTTAAGCTCGGGTTTGCCATTTGTGTTTATGCCTCTTTAAAGCCAACATTTTATAATGTCTTACCTGTTAAAGGCTGGTTTTAGCCGTTGATCGCAATTATTTTAAGCATTTTTGATGCCAATAGGCGATTTTCATAACAAATGGGACATAAAGTGATGGATACTTCATCAGTAGCGGTTGACCGCTGGCTCACCAAATCGATAACCAATGATACTACAGTATCTTACGTCCTGGAAATTATACATCTGCGAATTAATGATGTCGGTCCATGTTTCTTGTCCAAGCTGCTCAAGCAAACGCCCACCAATTTTTTGAATCGTCCGTCTGCATGAACCAGATTGTGCTAGTTTGACTCCGATATTTTTTGCCCCGCAGGCTGCATCACTATTACCAATAACTTCAGCTCGTGCGTTTAGCCAATGCACTGACACACCATGAACAGTGCGGCCTTGTTGATTGTTTATTTGCATTTCAAGATCATAGGACACAACGGACATTCCATTATCGTCAATACTGAACACCAGCTTGATATTGCATGGCACAATATTGGATTTCTCAGCCGCACAAAGCGGGGCACCGGGCGCAACCAGCACTGCCAAGACTAATGTAACAAAACTGAGTTTACAGTTTTGGGTGCGTGAGGATGGGATGAAGGCCAAACGAAATAAAAACATTATGATGAATCACTTTTGTTATTGGCACAATATCTGCAAGCGTGATGTTTTGTAATGTGATGAACAAATTTTAACAAAAGTTATCTAAATGATCTAGGGTTGTCTCTTTTGTTTTGCGGTGAGACACTGCCTTGTTTAAAAAAGGAGAGAGTTCCATGGCAGAAGACGAGGCCAGCGAGGCCGATCTCAGCGGTCGATTAGCAACTGTTCTTGAGGAAATTCGGGACGTTATGGAGAAGCGCAAGCAGCGCATTGAGGAGTTGCGCCAGGAAATAACCGAGATTGAAAATGACAACGACGATCTGGAAAAAACCATCAGTGAGTTGCTGGATAGTTTCGGTTAAGCTTGACTAGTCTGTTTCGTCGTCGGTAACCACATGGCCTTGAATAGCTGATGCCCCCAAGACTTCAGTTAACTCAGCATTTGCAACGATAAAGCCGCGCAATTTTTCGTCGACTAGTGCTTCTGCCGCTTCATTGGAGTCAGCGTCCACTTCCATTACGCCGTCAATAATCCACTGAACTTTAACCTTCATTTTGTGCCTCCCGTGTCTGTTTCGCCAGCGCTCAGCTATGGTTTGAAATCGTGTTTTTCAAATAATTCCTGCGTTTTGGTCTGAAGCGCGAATAGGTCTTTGCTCTCTAGCTGGGACTCAGCATCGTCACGAGCATCGCTACTGCCTGGAAGGCCTAGAGCTGCGGCAATTGAATGCCAGATATAGCCGTTGCCGTAATCTGGCTCAGCCAATATTTTTATGTGAAAATTGGCAAATTGTGGTATCGCCAATATATCACTGCCCTCAATCCGAGCTTCCAATGTTTTTCCAACGCGATTGCGCACTTCGTCAGCAATGTTTGGAGGCAGCAAATCAACTATATCACTGGCGAGATCTGCAGCATCCTCTATATTTCCAAGCTGTGCTTGCCATGACCAATAGAGTGCGTCGGCGTAGTTGCGTGGCCGCCCTTTTCCAGCGTTTAGCAGGACAGCAAGATTGTACTGAGCGTCATGGCGCGCTAGTTTGGCTTGCTCCTCAAATAATGCGATGGCATGAGCATAGTTTTTATCTTTGACTGCCTGCACAGCTTCCTTGAACGCTGCATTCTCTCTCTTGGTCTGCTCGTCGCTGGCGGTTGCCGGACCAGTGTAAAGGCAGATAGCAATCATTAGAATACTAAATACCCGATAGTTGGCCTTTCCAAAATTGGCCATCAGCGTCCTGCCATCATCACAAGTTGAAGATACAATATTCGCATTTTGAATTTTGAATTTGGGCGTTGTTCGTAAACAACGATCCGTGGTCGGTCAGAATTTTGCCTTTGAAATTCTATAGACATGTTTTCTGGTAGAAAAACATTGTGTGCTTCTAATGTTCCACACGGGTCATTATCAAAAGCTTGGTGGAATTCTGGATCAATCCACGTCCGTGCCAATGCTTTGCCCAGTATATCTGGTAAAAATTCACGGACATCCTCGCGGTCAGTGAAGTGGCGTTCGCCATCAAAAAGGGTAAAGGGTTGGGCACCTTTATCCTTGCTTTTTACCGCTGGCAGTTTCTTTTTTATCGGTACCAGTGATGTGCTTTGTTTCTGTGCCATCGTTTACCTTTGTCTCTCAGCGTCATAATATGATGTATTAGCAACGTCTAAACAAGCCGAATCTTAAGTTGGGCTTGTCGTCAATTTTTTACTTTGCAGCTTGTTTTGATATTTTTTTTGTTCCGCGACAACACTAATTCTTTGGCACAAAATTTGCTATCATACCTTGGTTAACAAAACAGGTTCCAATGTCATGATGTCAGTAATTCGAAGCGGTCTGGATGCAGCAATCCAAAATTTGGATGTTACAACAAACAATATCGCTAATGCCCGGACAACGGGCTTTAAAAAGCGTCAAGCAACTTTTACTGATATGTACAGTACAAAGATTGCAACGGTGACTGGCGATCGATTAGGGATTGGTGTGCAAATGCCGGAAATCCGAGCGAGCCAAACGCAGGGTAATCTGCAAAAAACTAATACTGTTATGGATTTAGCTATTGAGGGGGAGGGGCTTTTTGCCCTACGTGATGTAGCAAATCCAAATGCAAATATTTACACACGCGACGGCTCTTTCACCCTAAACAAGGAAGGGAATGTGGTCAGTCGTGATGGCTATATGCTGATGTCATCAAACAACGAACCCATCAATATTCCCTTAAAGGCTAACGGTATACGCACTGCTGATGGGTTTCGTCCTTTTGAAGAGGAGAAGCGTGTAACCTCAATTTTGATAACCGAAAATGGGAATATTCAGGCAACTTATGGTGGAAACAATATTGTTTCGCTTGGCAAGGTTGGGTTGGCGTCTTTTAGTGATCCCACCAAACTTACTCCTGTTGGAGCCAATGTTTTCCGACACAGCAAGGAGTCAGGTCTGGGTATTTTGGGTGTGCCGGCAGCCGCTGGCCGCGGCAAAATTCATTCTGGTGCATTAGAGATGGCCAATATTAATATCACTGAAGAATTATCGAATATGATACGTGCACAACAAGCCTTTTCCGGATCATCGCGACTGCTCCAATCTGAGGCGGAAATGGTGAAAAAGCTCATCTAGGCTTCAATTAGGCTGCTATTTTAAAGAAAACGTCCAGACAAGATCAGTTATCAGCGCATCAGTTGAGTCCTCGATAATCAGGCATCCTTGATGGTCTAGAACAAGCGTTTTATCCAAAGTAATTTTTGCTGTTACAGCACGGTCCGCGATTAGTGACATACGCTTAGTAAGTTTGTCAAAATGCTCTTGCGGCAGCGTGAGTACCGCCTCAATTACATTTCGATCTGATGGAATGTGTAACTTCGCAGAATATCCCTTTTTTAAATGCCCGGGTGATATGACCATAGAGCAGGAACCTCTTGCAATCGTGATTAACGATAATTTAAGAATCAGACGCTCAGCATTTCCGATAGATTGAATCTGTTGTTCGGCGCTATGGACGCGCATTTCAATTTCATTAATGCTCTCAAAAAACTTCGGCTTGATCATTGGTTAAATCGCTTGCAAGTTTTTCATTCCATTACGGAGGTTTGCTATAGCTGATTTCTTGATTTGGGATACGCGGCCACTTGATACATCAAGAACTTCAGCTATTTCCATAACGTTAAGTTCTTCTACATAATAAAGTTGGATGACCAACGCCTCATTGCCCGAAAGTTGCTGCAATGCCTGTTTTAAGACTTCTTTCAGGTCTTTGTCGTTTAACAACTCTTCAGGTGAGTCTTCGGATGATGCAAACCAAACAGAATATTGGTCGTAAACACTATCCAGTGACTCATGAGAATTTGCCTGGAATGCGCGTTCCCATTCTCTGAATTCAGCCTCACTTATGCCCATCGCCACACTGATCTCTTCAGATGTTGGCTCGCGAAACAGTTTACCTCGGAGATCGGTAATTGCCTTATTATAACGCTTTTTCATCGATATTGTTGTTCGGCAAAGATTTGATGCCTTACGGAGGTGGTCGATGATATCGCCCTTAATTCGTATCGACGCATATGTAGCAAATGTTGCCCCTTCTTTCCGGGTATATTGCTGTGCTGCATTGACAAGTGCGGCAAAACCAATTTGCATAAGGTCCTCAATCTCTATGGCGTGACTAGCTCTACCGTAGATGTGCCAGGCAATTTTCTTGACCAGATTAGTGTTTAACTTGATAACCTCATCAACATCTATTTTCTGATCAGCATAATGGTCTCGTTTTGTCGAACTCATTTTCCACCTGCGTTATCAAAAAATTTTAGACCTTCGTTTTCCACTATTCGTATCTTCAGCAATCTCTTGGCTATCTCACCAAAGGACGCTGATACCAATGTGTTTGGCTTGTCAATCGTAACGGGTCTTCGCCGCGCAACAGCTTGCTTTATTTCTTTTGAGTGCGGTACCATTCCTGCGTAATGCAAATTTACGTCCAAAAACCGCATTGCGATTTCACGAAATTTTTCAAAGCTGCTTTTCGCAACACTTTTATTGTCGGCCATATTGACTACAACTGCAAAATTTTTCACACCTGTTTCAAAATTCGCTGCCTTAATCAATGCGTAAGCATCAAGGAAGCTGGTCGGCTCTTCAACTAAAACAACGACAACAAGATCTGATGCGCTGGCAAAAAATAGAGTGCTATCCGCTGCACCAGCAGGGCAATCCACAATCAAATAGTCGATGTGTTGGTCAAGATTGGAAATGCCAGTTAGAATTTGATGTCGGCGGTGATTGTCCAGATTTAAAAGTTCAGTGAGTCCTGAACCGCCCGACAAAATTTTTATATCATTACTGAATGAGGTGATGCTTTCTTCCATTGAGCATTTCTTATCAAGGAAATCGGCAACTGATTTTGTGGGCTTTGTCCCCATCAAAACATGCACGTTAGCGAGCCCAAAATCTGCATCAAACAAAAGAACTTTTTTTCCTGTTTGGCTAAGTGAGATTGCAAGATTAACTGCTGTGTTGGTTTTGCCAACCCCACCTTTGCCACTTGTTACCGCAATTGAGAGAGTCATTATTAAATGTCTATCCTACCGCTGTTGGGGTCTTCTTTCACCATGGATTCAAGGTTCTCTCTTAGATACTGCATCAAGACATTCTGCGATGCAAATATTGGCGCATCCATGATTGATTTTGAGGCTGAAAATAAGCCAATTTTTGCATCAACTGTTGCAAGAGAAGAAAATTCAGCTGTGGTGATATCGCACTCATCCAATTTTGTAAGTGCAACCATAGACTCAAAATTTTCAAGTTCATTCATCGTTAGCATAATCATGTTTGAGCTGGTGCTGGCAGGAATTGTTGCGAGAACCTCAATATTTTTATTGCCCAGTTCTCCTTCCATTTCTTGCAGTTTTGTCGCGGCGTGGCTAATCGGCACTGCTAGATCAACAACCATGACCTCGTTTTGTTTGATCTTGTTGAAGTCTGGGGTGGGTGCGTCAAGGCTAACCGTATAGACCTGACTATTGAGTAGCCGACAAAAATCTTGCAGTTGGGTGTTGGGTCGCTGACCCTCTCGAACCATTTCAACAGTCATGATCTCTTTATGGGGGAGAGCTTCTTTTAGCGTGGCAGTTAATTTGCCGACCATGGTCGTGCGGCCCGTTCCGGATTGCCCCGTCACAAATATAAATTTTTTGGTTAAAAGGCTTTCACTATTTGAATGGGTCAGATGTGATGAGAGGTCAGTTAGGAAGGCATTGCAGCCATCTCTGTAACTTTGTCCAATATATGAACTTTTGAAATCATTCAGAATTTTGTGCGAAAACCCAGCTTGTTGGAGAATGACACGACTATTTGACAATAAATTATGGTTAAGGCCATCAATATCCGTCACAAAAAGTCCGTCCATCATCTTTTGAAATCCAATCAACTGTTTGCGGAGGCTATCCAATTCACTATTGCTTGAAAACATTTGGTCACCAACAACTTCATTGGTATGATTGGTTGAGACATTGTTATTCGGTTTTTTGCTTTCCGCCAATCTGCTATGGGGTGTCTTAATCATTTGTTCAGAGAAAATATTAGTAAATTTTTTTTCATCGTTAGGCGGTATTTGGCTGGGTAGTGTGCCTGATGCTGCCTCCATTACGACTTTTCCATTCAATTTTGTTGTCGATAAAATGACAGCATCAGGGCCGAGCTTACTAACAATCTCGTCCATTGCGGCGGCGCTATCCATAGCTTGAACTGTTATTTTTGACATGGGTTACAATCCTTTTCTCAAACGCAGCATGAGATGCTGAATTAATCCGTGGTCTCTAGTTTGGCATCATTGTCATTACTGATGGTGGCAATAACGTTGATTTTGCGATTGTCTGGTAGTTCAGTAAAACCAAAGACAAACAAATCATCGATGTGGTTTCTTAGAAGCAGTGATAACTGTCGTCTAACTTGCGGAGCAACGATCAGCACTGCCTGGCGCCCATCGGCCATCGATTTCTCACTGGCTTCTGAAATAGATTTTATTAGGCGTTGAGCCAAATTTGCATCCAACAATAAGTTGCCATCAGCGCTCTGATTGGATATCGAGATAAGCATATGTTCCAAATCTGAACTTAGCGTAATGACTGGCAAGGGCTGATTTAAGGGAGCAATCTGCTGAATCAGTAGTCCAGCTAGGTTTGGCCTTAGCGCCTCAGCAACTTCGATAACATTGAGGTTTTGTCCTGACATATTTGCCAAAACTTCTAAGATTTTGCGGAGATCGCTAACAGGCACTCTTTCTTTCAGTAATTCGCACAAAATGCCGGTTAATGTGTGAAGAGGTATCAATTTTGGTACAACTGATTCCACCAGGCTTGGTGACGATTGAGAGAGGTTATCTAGCAGTTTTTGGACATCGTCCTGGCCAATAAGCTCGGCTGCAAATTTATACATTATTTGTGACAGATGGGTCGCCAAAACCGATTCAGGTTCAATCACGACATATCCATTACTCTCGGCTTCAGCTTCTTTATGGCGTTCGATCCAGACAGCATCCATATTGAAGCTTGGGTCTTTCACTTCAATTCCAGAAATTTTAATATTCGTGCTGTCACCTGGGATTGCCATTTTGCAGTTTGGATAAATGACATCTTCGCCAACAATGGTTTGACCTACCCGTATACGATATTCATTTGCGCTAAGTGACATGTCATCTCGAACACGAACTGCAGGCATAACAAAGCCTAGTGACTTTGACACCTGCTTGCGGATGCTGGTGATGCGATTGACAAGCGGCCCGCCTGTATCTTCGTCAACCATTTCAATTAATCCATAACCGAGTTGCACTGACAGCGCAGAATTATCGGTAACGTCAGTCAAATCAATTTGATCAGGCTTTTTTTCTGTGGTTTCTTCGGTGGGCAACCCAGCTTCACCAATATCAAGTTCGGTTGTTTTTTCTTTGCGACGCATTACTAAACCCGCGACACCGGCAATGGCAGCGGCGAACAGGAATAGCGTGTTAGGCATACCCGGCACCAAGCCCATTAAAAGCAGAACGGCGGAAACAGGAATCCAGGCCCTTGACAAGGAAATTTGTGCCCCGATATGGGCTGCCATATTCTCAGTTGATGAGACGCGTGTTACTATGATTGCGGTGGCGATTGCGAGCATTAGCGATGGTATTTGCGCGACAAGGCCATCACCAACTGACAAGAGAATATAGGTTTCTGAGGCTTGACCGATATCAAGGTCATGCTGCGTTACGCCAATAATCAGCCCACCAATAATGTTGATTGCAAGTATTAAAATGCCGGCAATTGCATCGCCTTTAACAAATTTTGACGCGCCATCCATAGCCCCATAAAAATCTGCCTCGCGTGAGATCTCCTCGCGACGTTCTTTTGCTTCTTCATTGGTAAGGACGCCAGCATTCAAATCAGCATCAATGGCCATCTGTTTTCCGGGCATTGCATCAAGGGTGAAGCGTGCCGAAACCTCTGAAACACGTCCAGCACCTTTAGTTATGACAACAAGATTTATGATAACTAGAATAACAAAAACGAAAATACCAACTGCGTAATTACCGGCTATCACAAATTGGCCAAATGCATTTATGACCTGACCAGCTGCTTCAGGTCCATCTTGACCTTTACCAAGTATGATCCGCGTTGAGGCAACATTAAGGCCCAGCCTGAGCACGGTTGCAATAAGCAGCAGGCTAGGAAAGCTTGAAAAGTCGAGGGGGCGGTATGCGTGGAGGGCGACCATTAACACTAAAATCGATAGTAAAATATTTGATACAAAAAATGTATCAAGCAAGAATGTTGGTAATGGCAGCACCATCATTGCGACTAAGATCAAAATACCGGTTGACAGTATCAGTGCAGACATCGTTGAGCTCAGACCAGCCCCGCCAAATTTTTGTAGTGTCATAATCATGACGTTTACTTCACCCTTGTGCCCTGATTGAGAGAACCTTCGGCAATTTTGTTTCACCTGATTGGCACTGATTCTTATTTAATTACATAAAAATCAGCACCTTGTATTGTTTATCTATTGTCCCTTAGCAAGGCGATTTTGCGCTTACATCCTATGCAACAGGCAAATTCCATGCCAATGGCTCCTGCTAGATGACAAGTTGCACGCATCGACGGTCAATTTTTGTAGAATATTTGATGAGGTTTACAGAATTTTGTCGAATAGGACTGAATGCTGTTTCAGTGATTAGTGTCTGAAAATTTAGTTGGCACAGAAGATGCATGGTGAGTGAAGGTTAATTAACAAGACGTGTAAGAACGTCAGGAGCTTTTTATGAATAAGGTATTTTCAACAGCAGTGAGTATGGTTATCGGTCTGGTCCTTCTTACTGGTTGCCAGCATGTTACAAAAGAGCCGATTGTAGTTGATAAAATCGCTAGTGTGGAAGCGTCACAAACTCAAACATTGGTGAACATTAAAGACGTTTTCGATGCAGGTGCTGAAAACATCCCAACACTCACCGCGGTTGGTTATGCCGTTACATCCACTCAACCGGGCCGCAACGAAGCACAGAAACGTTTGATGGCTATCAGGTCTGCGCGGATGGCTGCAATGCGTGATTTGGCCGAACAAATTCACGGATTGCAAGTGGATTCAAGTACAACTGTTATCGATTTGATTGTTCAGAATGACACCTTTCGAGGCATGGTGAATGGAACTATTCGGGGTGCACGTACGGTTAGGATCAATCCAACTGGAACTGATACGTACGAGGTCGTGTTGGAAATCGATCGGGAAACAATTGGCTATCTTTTGACAACCGCACGGAAAACGGCCTAACCCCATGGTTAAGTCAAGTTACCCTATAACTTTTTTAAGTTTGTTTTTCTTGCATCTCCCACTTGCTGAGGCCAAGGAGGAAAACCTTAAACTTGTTACTTCAACAGGCCGTGCGGCGATCATTTCTGATGAGCAGACTCAGGAAACACGGTCTCGCGCTCTTGAAGACGCGTTATATAGCGCAGCTCTCCTTGGCGGTGCAGAAATTGATGGGTTCAGTTCGATTCAGGCTGGCACTCAGCTCGATGATCATTTCGTAGTCAGGCCATCAAGTAAGATTGTCGATTATGATATTCTGAATGAGCACTCTGATGATTTGCATTACGCAATTACAATCGAGGCTGCGGTTGGAGAGGTGCGTAAAACGGAATGTCAAAACCGTCCTGTGAATAATGTAACAATGTTCGCACCCGTTATCGCCATCGATAATGAAGTCCCAGCTTGGGTTTCGCACATACCAACTGGTCTTGTTAAAGAAATTTATGACCAGATGGCAAAAAAACCTGATGTCGAGATGATAAATAAAGCCGATGTGGTCCTCGACCCAGAGAATCTTACAAAGGATTTGCGCTACAGCTATAAGGCCCTCACATCAGGGGTTACTAAAATCCGTGATGGTGATTTTGCAGTCTCAACAAATATAACAATGAATAAAATAGTTCAAAAAGAGGGTTTTCAAGAAAATCATTTCGTTGACGCTACAATTAAGACTAAAGTTTTCATGGATAGTGATTTTAAGGAAACGCAAACGGTAACTAATGAGGCGAGGATACCAATTCGGAATGTAACGGCACTCAAATTTATTGGAAATGCGACATCTCCCAACCGATCAAAAATTCGTAATGGATTTTTAAATCTCGTTTTGGAACATGTAGCTGAGGTCACAGTTGCAATGCAATGCACCCCGCTTGCCGCAATTATGGTTGCGCGAGAAGATGGGTTGCATATCCCGATAGGGGCACAACAGGGGCTGCGAGACAATCGGCTTGCGGTTGTTTCCAATAAAACAATACCGTGGACTATTTTAAGAGTGGTAAAGACTAAGATGAATAGTGCGGTTTTAAAGCCACTAAACCGCAAGCGTTCGCTCTCGCAACTCAGTGGTCAAAAAGTTTCATTTTTGGAGTTCAACTGATGCGTGTATTTTTACTTCCATTTGTTTTCGCGATGATGCATGTGGCGATCGGGCAGGCAGCTGAACCAATTGTTGTTCTAACATATGGTGACAATCGGGCTGATTATGGATCAATGTCGGGCGAATATAGTTCGCATCCCATGCGGGAAAACCCAGATGAATTCAAAAAACATGAAGTCCTGGAAGCGGAAACTCTTGGTCATATAATGTCCGAATATTATGGTGGTAGTGGACTTAATATGGCATTTGTGCAAATTGCGATTTTACAATTTAATCGCTCTGCTTTTGTCAGAGGCAACCCAAACTTTCTTTACGCTGGGAAAACCCTTCACTTGCCGTCAGTGAACCAGATACGGGCGCTAATCACGAAGGAAAAATTAGAAAATAGAAACGCATCTGAAAATGGGAAGCGGAATGAGATCTTTTTCTTTGGTGGCTAAGAAATCTATGATGTTTTTTATGTCGGTATTGGCTGTTGGCGGATCGGCACATGCGTTTGCTGCCGTTGCGAGCGATAGAATTAGTGGTGCCCAGATGAAACAGAGGATCAATTCCTTTCTTGCTGCGCAGAATTTAGTCGGCAAACCTGCGATCTCAGAAAAAAGACTATTTCCGGGTTGTGACTCAGATGTGTTGGTACGCCCTATGTTTGGAAGTATGAAAACAGTGGAACTGTTTTGTCCGGATCCAGGTGGCTTTAAAATTGCGGTGCGTACCAATGCTGTTAGTAATGGAAGTGTAGGATCTTTAAATAGTTATGCGAATCAAAATACCGCAAAGTCATCGTCATCGACCGATGGGGATAATCAAACTTTTTCACAAGGTGGTCCGCAGAATGCTCTAAAAAAATATTTGGCTATGGCCAGAAGTGTTCAAAAGGGACGCATTTTGTCTCGTGATGATGTCGTCTTGAAGGTGGCTAGGGCAAACAATAGCACGGACTATTTTGCCAAAATCAGTGATGTCGTCGGTCGGAAGGTGAAAAAAAAATTGAGTGTTAACCAGATGATCTTGAGCCGACATCTTGAAATTGATTGGGATATCCGAAAAGGCCAAAAAATTATAATCCAATCAACAGCAGGACCAGTGGTCGTGGCAAGCAGTGGAATTTCTATGGGTAATGCTCAGGTTGGCGAGTTGTTGCAGGCCCAAAATCAGCATAGTGGGAAACTTGTCGAAGGAATTGTTGTTTCTCGCAAAAAAATTAAGGTTTTGACTAAATAAATCAAATAGCGTGTCGTAAAATAGGTATCGGAGGTCAATACAATGGTTGAAATTGTAAAGAGCACGGTTAACAGACTGGAAATGCGAAAAGCTGGGAATAGCGTTTCGCAAGAGGCTAAGCTTGTAAAGAGTAAGGGCTCTGCTGAGAATGTTGGCTCAAGCGTCAAGTTGAATTCGCTTGAAAGTCAGGCAGCTGTAAAAGATATGGCGTCAGCAGCGCCAGTTGATAGAGAGAATGTTAATCGAATCAAGGACGCCATCAGGCGTGGTGAGTACCCTATCGATCTTGATCGGGTTTCTGACGCGCTGATGGAGGCCTATAAGGAAATGAAAAGCTAGTTGTTGGAGTCTATCAGGTGTCCCATAGTTTTTTGGAGGCCGGATTCTTATCGCGCATTGAGGGCTTGCTTGATGCGCTCGAAACGCGTGGAAAAAATTCAACAGAATTTCTTGCGTTATGTTCGGAAATCGAATCATGTATGGAGGGAGTGTCGAGCGACAAAGTCTTTTCCGAACAAACAGTTGATGTGAGCAGTGAGTTGAAAACTCGTCTTGAGCGCATTATCAGTCGGTTAGAAGTACTAGAAATTTATTCGACTAAGCAAACTGATATCACCTCCAATCTACAAAAATTTATTGTCGACGCTGACAAATGACCTGCATCGTGTTACGTTAGTGGATGTTTAGCTAATATGTCTGAGGCGACTGTGCAAAGACAGATCGTTTAACCCGCAAGTTTAAAAATTCTATCCGGCGAACAGATGTCAAACCTAGTCTTATTATCAGAAAATCCTTCATTTATAGCGGTCGCAACCGGCGTTTCGCTTTTGCTACTGTTTATTGGTTTTGTGGGTTTTCATCTGTTAAAAAAGGTCACACGATTAGAGACTGATATTAAAAAGATCAAATTTGATGGTGCTAATGCCCTTGATGGGCTGTCGACGCTTAGTGTCAACTGGAATGAAGCTATTAAAAATTTTGAAAAGTTTGAAAGAACGCATAATCAAATAATCGCCATGGTTGAGCAAGTAAGGTTTGAACAGGAGCTTTTGACGAAAACTGTTGGTAGCGATAATAAATTATCAAAAGCAATCGAGTTTGCTCGCGCGGGATCAAGTGTTGATGATATAGTCAAAAAGGCTGGAATTAGTGTCGATGAGGCCAAAGCTATCGCAAGATTTCATGGCCCAAATGATTCTCATTGATTTTGGCAAGACTGAAAGACTTTGTTCAGCCTAATTCATTTTAGTCAGGCTCTGTAATAGCAAGCTGAACCTACATTGTGAAAACTGTTTTCTTGCAACCTACTTTTATATATCTGGTTCCTTGAACCATTTTCATTGTTCCCGTTTTTCTATTTATTTTCATTTGCATATTTTTGTAAGTCAACCAAGCTGTTTGCTCATCAATTTGGGTAATATAGGCCTGTGTCTCACTAGTGGGACTGACGATTTTCGCATAATTGCCGATCTTGGCCTTGTTTATGATAATTGTGTTGATGGTTTGTGAAGTGCCTGAGCAGTCATATTTTTCATGTCTAAATCGTTCTGGCAGGCAGGAACAAAGGCATATTGCAAATAGCAGGAGGGTTGTTGCTCTTGTTACCCCTGGTGCTTGCTTCTTTCTAGGGATCAAGCGCTTCCTCAGTTTAGTAATCATTACTCTCAAGCTTTTGTCTCTTCTGAACCGTCTGCGTCCCTGTTTTTATTATTTTCCTCCGAGATGTCTTGAATTGTATTTTCAACGTTAGGGTCGTCAGCATTTATATCATTTGATGCAATG
>CACEJY010000019.1 GCA_902559985.1 uncultured SAR116 cluster alpha proteobacterium
TAGCGTATCACCACGGAAGCCGCTATAGGTTCGCCCGTCAAAAGTAAAGGTAACAGGTTCGCTGCGGTCAATGCGACATTTAGCATCAACGCGGGCGATTTGTTGATCCATCGGCGTTTTTGTGGGGCGTGACATTATTTCACCCTTCCGCTTTTACTGCGCTTATAGGGTTTTGCCGCTTTTTCGGCCATCGTATTTCGGCGCCAACTAGAGGAATAGCTGGTTTTTGAGATGGCTTTTTTTGGGGTGCTGCCCATCTGGTAAACTTCGATAATCTCATGTGTTACGGTGTCACGGGCTACATTAAACCACCGCCTACATCCCGCGCTGTGGCACCATCTTTCAAGAAAGACACCCTTTGGATTATCACGAATGAACAGGTAATCTGCAAATTCAGCATCCGTAATCGTGTTTTTGGCGAGCGGACGCGCGATATGCGCTTCGCCACCACAGGCAAATTCAATTTCATCACGTGGGCCACAATAGGGGCAGGGGATAATCAGCATCGTACTTTCCTCTCAGCCTAATGCGCAACGCCGGCAGCGCCGTGTTCGTCAATCAGCAGGCCAGATCTGAACCGATCAAGCGTGTACGGGGCGGCGATTTTATTTGGGCTATCATTGGCAATCAGATCGGCAAAAACGTGGCCAGAGCCTGGCGTTGCCTTGAATCCACCGGTTCCCCATCCGCAGTCAAAATAAAGGCCTTCAATGTCAGTTTTTGAAATGATGGGCGATGCGTCTGGGCAGGTATCGACAATACCGCCCCAATGACGCAGCATACGAAGCCGCGACAGAACCGGAAATAATTCAACCGCTGCTGCTAGCATATGTTCTGGCACCGGAAATGAGCCACGCTGGGCGTATGAGTTATACTTATCAACTCCAGCCCCAAGAACCATCTCGCCCTTGTCTGACTGGCTGATATACATGTGAACGGCGTTCGACATGATCACGGTATCAAGAATTGGTTTTATGGGCTCAGATACAAGAGCTTGCAAAGGGCGACTGGCTATTGGCAAGCGAATGCCTGCCATCGCTGCAACAACGCTTGAATGGCCTGCGACGACGCATCCAACTTTTTTTGTTTTAATAAAGCCACGGCTAGTTTCTACACCAACAATTTTGCGACCTTGTCGACGTAGGCCGGTAACTTCGCATTTCTGGATAATATCAACACCTAAATCATCGCCCGCCCGCGCATAGCCCCATGCCACCGCATCATGGCGTGCTGTGCCGCCGCGCTTTTGCAAAAACCCGCCCATAACCGGATAGCGGATTGACTGGTCAATATTGATTATTGGAACAAATTTTTTGATTTCAGCGGGGCCAAGAATGTCGGAATCGATGCCATTTAGACGAATCGCGTGAACCCGCCGCGACATCTCACGTAATTCATGTTCGCTATGGGAAATTGTCAAAACGCCGCGCTGGCTAAACATAACGTTAAAGTTCAGATCTTGCGTCATGCCTTCCCACAACTTCATAGAATGCTCATAAATCGCGGCTGACTCGTCCCAGAGATAATTTGATCGAATTATAGTTGTGTTCCGGCCCGTATTGCCGCCGCCAATCCAACCTTTTTCAATCACTGCGATATTGGTTATGCCATGCACGGCTGCCAGATAATAAGCAGTTGCCAGTCCATGACCGCCGCCGCCAATAATTACCACATCATATTTAGATTTCGGCTCCGGATCGCGCCATGCACGCTGCCAATCCTGGTGATAATTCATCGCTTTTTTGGCAAGTGCGAACGCTGAGTAACGAGGGCTACCACCTGGCAATCCACGTTGACCACGCTCCGGCTGATTTTGTGCCATATCATCCACCCTCTGATTTCAACTCAAACTAGAGTTTTCCCGGTAAAGGTTCATATACTATGATTTGTGTTTCTATAATGGTGATTTGTACAACAACACATAGCTTAGCAACGACATTCGTTATGTCTCAATCGACATGTAAAACTTGGTTTTAAGCCCCGAGACTGGCAATTGTCAATTAGGGGTATGCGAGAGGTTTCGTCCATGTTGCCCGGCTTGACCTTAGGGGTAATATCGCGGCACTATTTACGCTGTGGATTGCGGTCCCTGACCGTCAGTGAATTTGGAATTATTTGTATATTTTTAGTGAGATAGGGTGATTATCATGGCTGTGATAAATTCGATTGCAGATCGGGAACAGGAAATGAAAACGTGGCGGCACCTGCTTCATCAGCATCCCGAAACCAGCTATGAGGAAGTATGGACGTCAGATTTCATTGCTGAAAAGCTTCAATCCTTCGGTATTGAGATTCATCGTGGAATGGGCAAAACTGGAATTGTGGGCGTTTTGCATGGCTCTGGCAAGGGAACCGCTGCGATTGGGTTGCGGGCCGATATGGATGCCCTGCCCATGCAGGAAAAGAATGAATTTGCGCACGCGTCAAAAACACCTGGGCGAATGCATGCTTGTGGTCATGATGGGCATAGCAGCATGCTTCTTGGGGCAGCGCAATATCTCGCTGAAACCCGAAATTTTGATGGCACGGTATATTTTATTTTCCAACCTGCTGAGGAGGGAGGTAATGGCGGCGAGGCAATGATCAAAGACGGATTATTTGAAAGATTCGATATGAATACAGTTTGGGGTATGCATAACTGGCCAGGCATGGATGTTGGAAAAATTGGTGTCCATAATGGCGCCTGTATGGCGGCAGCGGATTTTTTTGAAATTTACATTACAGGGTCAGGTGGGCACGCTGCGATCCCTGACCTAACAATTGACCCGATACCCTGTGGGGCAGCAATCGTGCAATCCTTGCAATCAATTGTATCGCGTCGCATTACTGCATTAGAACCAGCAGTTGTTTCGGTTACTGTTTTTGACGCTGGAAGTGCATTGAATGTTATTCCTGGAGCGGCACGACTTGGCGGCACGGCCAGGTCATTTTCACCTGAAATACGTAAATTGTTGGAAGAGTCAATTCGTAATATCACCCAGTCAACAGCCAAGGCCTACGATTGCGGGGTAAAAATTGATTGGCAGTCGGGCTATCCACCAACGGTTAATCATACTGATGAGTCCTCAAGGGCGGTATCTGTTGCATCAGACGTTTTGGGAGCGGAGAATGTTATTACTGATTTGCCGCCATCAATGGGGGCGGAAGATTTTGCCTTTATGCTCGGGGAGAAGCCTGGTTCATATATTTGGCTTGGCGCGGGCCCTGCAAAAGAAGGGGCAATGCTGCATAATGACCGCTATGATTTTAATGATGATGTGCTTGCAACGGGCGCTAGCTATTGGGCTCGGCTGGTTGAAAGCGAATTGCCGAAATAAAACTGGTGCATTATATCCTCACAATCTGTGAACTGAGATAATTCAGAAGGAAGAGGTCAGTTCTAGGCTGGTTATTCGCCCAGTTATACAAGCTTAGAAAATCTTGACTCTTATGTTGTTCTAAAATAGAACAAAACAGGAACAAAAATAGTCAGATCGAATAAGGAGTAGGCAGTATGTGCGGAATGAGTCAGCCTATATCAAGCGTGAAAGCAACAGGTTTAAAAATCTATAACCAACAGATTTATAATAGAAAAAAAGAATTTGATCTAACGTGTTTGCGGCATGAATTGGCATTGGTTGCTGGGCATGATAGGCGCGTGCGCCTGCCATTGGGCATCGATTCACTTGATCGTGCATTGGCTGGTGGCCTTGCCCTTGGCCGGGTTCATCTTTTATCAGGGGCGATGCAGACTCATGGCGCGGTAAGCGGATTTACCATCGCGCTTCTTTGCATGTTGCAAGATTATTTATCTGTGAAAAAACCAAACAATAATATCCAGTCCATTAATTACCCAAATCAAAATACGAGTCCTATCATCTGGTGTCCGGCCAGCCAGCGTGGTGGTGCTGGGATGTTATATGGGCATGGTTTAGTCGCTGCGGGGCTTGATCCGGCGCGCTTATTGATTGTGGATACGCCCAGTCCATCTCGGCGGCTTGCTGCGCTTGATGATATTTTGCGAACCGAAGGGCTGACTGCGGTTGTGATTGAATATGATGGGTTACAAAAATCTGTTGATTACTGGATGCGTCTTACGCGTCGCGCACAGCTTGCGGCTGAACAAAGTGGAACAACAGCATTCCTTCTTGGTGCCCCTATTGCGGCATCCGGTTTTGAAACAGCGTGGCAGATCAAGCCCGCTCCTAATTTTGCAATGCAACCAAATCCTGCATTGGTGTTAAATAGTGTTTGGGATTTAACCCTGCACCGTGCGCGTGGTGGGCGCCCGCATATATGCAGAGTTAGCTGGCATGCGGACAGCGCCAGTTTGCAGGCCATAGATCAGACTGATATTTCATCCGATAAGCCAGTTAAGGCTGATTTGGATATTCATGTCCCAGCTATACACACGCTAGCTATATAGGCATGAAATTATGCCTCCTGTTTATCGTCATATCATTTATATCTGGTTTCCCTATTTGGCAGCATCACGCATCCAAAGGGAAATTGGGATGGCTCTGCCACTTGTGGTGATTAAAAATATCAGGGGAGTTGATGTTGTGACGTCTGGCTGTGCCAAGGCTACAGCCTACGGCCTTGTTGCCGGTATGAGGCTTGCCGATGCGCGGGCATTATGTCCCGATGTTATAACAGAAGATTATAACCCCACTGCCGATCATGCTGATCTGCATCATCTAGCATTATGGGCACGTCGTTATAGCCCTCTTACCGCGATTGATCATGAGTTCAATGGAATATGGCTTGATGTTGCTGGTGCTGAACATTTGTTTGGTGGAGTACGCGGGTTGTTGGCAGATTGTGCCAAGCGGCTGCATCGCAGTCATCTTCGAGCGGTGATAGCGGCGGCTCCAAACTGTGGCGCTGCATGGGCATTGGCACATTATGGGCAGCCATCGCAGCGCGTGATTACCGCACCAAAATCAGCAGCCAATCAACTGGATGCAACAGCATATACGATAAGCCGCGCCCGTCTGCGCCACTATCTGGCCCGTTTGCCAATCGCAGCATTGCGAATTGATACAGATGTTGCCGACCATATGCAGCAGGCAGGTTTGCGGGTAATTGACGATATTATTGGGCTTGCGCGGGCGCCATTGGCTGCCCGGTTTGGTACGGATGTACTGCTTCGTCTTGATCAGGCACTTGGCAATGAGGATGAAATTTTTACACCTGTCAGCCCGCCACAGCCCTGCTATGTTTGCCGCCAATTTGCTGAACCCATTAGCGCACCAGATGATGTTAAAGCAATGATTGATTATTTGGCAACAGAAATAGCGGCCTTACTTGAACAGACGAGACTGGCAACGCGCCGTTTACGGCTTGGTTGGCAGCTGGTTGATGAGATGACATTTACGTATGATGTGCATTTGTCGCGTCCAAGCCGCGATGCGGCCTTGTTTCATCGGTTGTTGGCCAATGCCAGTGACGGGATTAATGCTGAATTTGGCCTTGAAATGGGATGGATGGAAGCGCTTGATTGTAGTCCGCTAGCTCCCATTGAGACAGTTCTACCGCGCATGGCTGGACAGAAGCAAGATGGCGCAGCAGCACGTGATGCTTATGCCAGCCTTGTTGACCGGCTTGTGGCTCGTCTTGGCTATGGTACGGTGGTACGTTTGTCTCCAAAAGACTGCTGGCAGCCTGAGACCGCACAATCATTTGAACTGCCCGACCCAGAACAGCTATTTGATGGGTCCGGCAAAAAAACTGGCTGGTTTGGTAACCCTCTATGTGTCACCGCCTCGCCGCGGCCTATTCGGTTGCTAGCATATCCGCAGCCGGTTGATGTAGTTGCTCTTCTTCCCGACCATCCGCCAGCACAGTTTATCTGGCAGAAACGAACCCATAAGATTATTTATGCGACTGGCCCAGAACGGATTGCGCCAGCTTGGTGGCTAGCCCCAGTAGGTAGCCGGACCCGAGATTATTTTCGCCTACGTGATGATCAGGGGGCTGGGTTTTGGCTGTATCGTGAAGGCCTGCCCGAACGCCATGAAACGCCTACATGGTTTTTGCATGGATTTTTTGCCTGATGATACCAGTGATCCCAGAGTGCCAGGCTAGATCGCATGCGCTGCTCGGCTGTTATAGTAATTTCACTTTTTTGGAAGGTGCATCGCATCCTGATGAGATGGTGGCAACTGCAGCGGCGCTTGGCTGGTCAACGATTGGCATTGCTGATGTTAATTCATTGGCAGGAATTGTGCGGGCACATGTGGCGGCGCGTGATCATCATATCCGGTTGCTCGTTGGAGCCAGATTACGCCCCGTTGATGGGCCAGATGTGCTAGTGCATCCATGTGACCGTGAAGGGTATGAAGGCCTGTCAATGCTGCTTAGTGAGGCCAATATGCGTGGCAGTAAGGCGGCTCCGGTGCTTTATCTTGCCGATCTTGCCCGTTTGCCAGAAAGCACGGTATTGTTGGCCATGCCACCGCGTCATCCGGATACCTGCTATCAGGCGCATTTGGATAAAATCCTTCAGATTGCCAAGGGCCAGATATTTGCCGGCATCTGTCTTTACCGGGATGGTGCTGATGCGGCGCGGTGTCAAATGCTTGGCGCATTTGCTAATGCTTTGGGTCTGCGTGTGGCGGCAGCGGCAGATGCACTGTATCATATTCCTGCGCGCCGGCCCCTTGCCGATGTGTTGGCTTGTATTCGTGAAAAGCAACAGTTGGATCATGCCGGATATATTTTATCACGTAATGCCGAACGTCATTTGATTAATTGTGATGAGGCTGAACGGCGCTGGCAACATGTCCCTGCTGCGCTGGAAGGAGCAAGTGCTTTGGCAGATCTATGTCATTTTTCGATGGATGATTTGTCTTATGAATATCCTGACGAGCTAAAGCCCGGGGGGCGAACCATCATGCAGGAGCTGTCGTTCCAAACCTGGCGGGGTGCTGAAAAACGTTATCCAGATGTAATTCCCGATCAAGTTAGTGCCTATCTAAATCATGAATTAGCTCTGATAGAACGGTTAAATATTGCGGCCTATTTTCTGACCGTTTTTGATATTGTCCGTTTTGCCCGTGGACGAGGTATTTTATGTCAAGGACGCGGTTCAGCAGCTAATTCAGCAGTATGCTATTGCCTTGGTATTACAACGGTTGATCCTGAACGGTCACAACCCTTGTTTGAACGGTTTGTTAGCGAGGCACGCGGCGAACCACCAGATATTGACGTTGATTTTGAACATGAACGCCGTGAAGAGGTAATCCAGCATATTTATGCAAAATATGGCCGTCATCGAGCTGGCCTTGCCGCTACTGTTATTACCTATCGGCGGCGCAGCGCATTTCGTGAAGTGGCAAAAGTTTTTGGTCTTAGTCGTGATGTGCAGGCTGCCTTGTCTAGCGAAGTTTGGGGGCGCGAGAAAGCCGGGTTAGCCAAAGATTCGCTGGTAACGACAGGGCTAAATGTAAATGATCGGCGGTTGCAGCTTGTTCTTAAACTGGTTGAAGATATCAGTCGATTTCCACGGCATTTATCGCAGCATGTTGGTGGCTTTGTGATTACGCGTGGGCGGCTTGATCACCTGTGCCCGATTAGTCCTGCGGCCATGGTAGGCCGTACAACCATTGAATGGGACAAGGATGATCTTGATGCACTAGGACTGTTGAAGGTGGATGTACTGGCACTTGGCATGCTTAGCTGTATCCGGCGGGCTTTTGATTTGCTTCGTATCCATTATAGCCGGTCATTAACGCTGGCATCGGTACCGCCTGAAGACTCGGCCGTTTATGACATGTTATGCCGCGGTCAGTCGGTTGGCGTGTTTCAGGTTGAGTCAAGGGCGCAAATGATGATGTTACCTCGCCTGCAGCCACGCTGTTTTCATGATCTTGTAGTTCAAGTTGCAATTGTGCGCCCCGGTCCTATTCAGGGCGATATGGTGCATCCCTATTTGCGACGGCGAGCTGGTTTAGAAAAAGTAAATTATCCATCGTCAGCTCTACGCAAGGTGCTCGAGCGCACGCTTGGTGTCCCGCTGTTCCAAGAACAGGCAATGCAGATTGCAATTGTTGCTGCTGGATTTTCAGGAAATGAAGCGGATCAATTGCGTCGGGCGATGGCAACATTTAAAAAACAGGGTGAAATTAGCCATTTTCGTGAAAAAATGGTTAATGGCATGATTAAGCGTGGATATGATGAAGATTTTGCATTGCGCTGTTTTAGCCAGATTGAAGGCTTTGGCACTTACGGATTTCCAGAATCCCATGCGGCTAGCTTTGCGCTTCTGGTTTATGTTTCGGCATGGTTGAAATGTCATTATCCGGATGTGTTTATCTGTGCTTTATTGAATGCCCAGCCGATGGGGTTTTATGCACCATCCCAACTGATTGCCGAGGCCAAGCGAAGCGGTATTTCCGTCCGGCCGGTTGATGTAAACTTTTCAAGCTGGGATCATCGGCTGGAATTTGACCCTGATCATAAGACAGGGCATCACGCCTTGCGCCTTGGGCTGCGGCTTGTAAAAGGACTGCCACGTGGTGAGGGTGAGCGGATTGCGGCCAGCCAAGCAGCAGTGGTAGTCGATCAGGCGCGGCCGGATAAGATCGAGAAGGCCTTTTTCAGCCTTGATGATGTCATGCGGCGGGCTGATGTGTCGGTGAAATCGTTGCAGGCAATTGCTAATGCAGATGGGTTTTCAAGTCTTAATATTGACCGGCGTCAAGCCTTGTGGGCAGCTCGTGGGCTAGCCCGGCACCGGCTGCATGATATGCCCTTATTTGCCCATGCTGGGCAACGTCATGAACGGCTTGCTGGCATAGAACCGGCAATAGTGTTGCCGTCAGCGGGGCTTGGTGAAAATGTCGCTGAAGATTATCGCAGCCTTGGTCTATCCTTAAAAGCGCATCCGCTTGATCTTCTGCAAACGCAATTGGTGATGGCTGGCTGGCAGATGTGTAGTCATGTGCAAAGTGTGCCTGATGGTAAACGGCTTCGTTTGGCAGGTCTTGTTACGATGCGCCAGCGCCCAGGCACTGCTAGCGGTACGGTATTTATAACGCTTGAAGATGGGCAGGGGACGGCGAATGTCATTATCTGGCCAAAATTAACCGAGACCTATCGTGAGGCGTTATTACACGCGCAAGTTCTAGGGCTGGTTGGCCGCGTGCAGCGCCAGCAAGCCGTAATTCATGTCATTGCCGAATCTCTGTTCAACCTAAACGGATTCTTGCGCCATATTGATGCAAAGGCTGGCACTGGTGGCGGTGTGCGGATAAAAAGCCGTGACTTTCATTAGCATATGTTTGGTGCCACCAAATTTACCTTTCCAAGGGTGGGCTAGCCGCGTGATATGGTTTTTACGGCCACGGCAATACAGGGCCGCCCCGCACTAAACAGGGCGGCACAGGCGGCGCGAGCCTGATTTTCATCAAGGTTATTAAAGCGCACCCGCCACAGTGGTATTTCACCCCGTGTGACAAGCAGTAGATTTGCTGGTGTCATGAAAAGAACATCATCTGCTATGCGGCGCGCGGCAATCGCGGCACGATGCGCGTTGACGCGTCGGGCAAAACTACCTATCTGAACGCTCCAGCTCGTTGCCGTGGCAAGTTCGGGGTTACCCAACCTTGTTAAACTAAGATCAATAAATTTTTCTGGTTTTTCCAGTGGGTTGCGGCGGTTTACCGTTTTCTTGACGGGCTGGGGAACAGGTGGTTTCTCGCCGCGTTCAGGCGGGGCCACTGGCAGGGTTTTTGGCACTGCAAGACTTGCTCTCCTTAACTTAACGGTTTTTAAGCGTTTGAATTGATTGTCCAGAATTTGCATCATGTGGCGGTCACGGCTATGCGAGGTTTTGCCGCCAAATACTACCCCAATTAACCGGATGCCCTTGCGTTCAACCGTGGCAACAAGGTTAAATCCTGATGCGTTGATGTAGCCGGTCTTGATGCCATCTGTACCGCTGTATTTTGATAGTAATCTGTTATGATTACTGAATTTACGGCCTTGCCAGTTGAAGCTGCGCGTACTGAAATATTTAAAGAAGTGTGGAAAATCACGTCGCATCGCAACCGCCAATTTAGCCATATCGCGGGCTGTTGATTTTTGTCTTCGGTTGGGTAGGCCAGACGCGTTTTTAAATACCGTACGTTTCATTCCAAGAGCTTGGGCTTTTCGAGTCATCCGCTGAGCAAACTTGCGTTCCGTGCCGGAAACCTTTTCTGCAAGCGCCGTAGCCACATCATTCGCTGATTTCGTGATTAATGCATAAATCGCTTGTTCTGCACTGATTGATTGGCCGGGTTTTAGATAGAGCTTTGAAGGTGATCGGCCTGCCGCTGTTCGGGAGACTGGTATCCGGCTTTTCAACGTCATGCGGCCCGCTTCAATATCTTCGAATAAGAGATATAGTGTCATGATTTTTGTCAGGGAGGCTGGATAACGCAGGTGTTCAGCATTACGCGAAAACAGAACCTTGCCGGTGGCTTCCTCGATTACGATTGCGGCATATTTGTTGGCTTGTGCAATTGATATGCCCGGCCCGAGGCACACGAATAAGCACAGCACCGCAATTATTAAGCGGAGCGTGAGTTTGGGTTGCAGATTTGCCAGCCTAGATGACTGTGTATCAATCGCTGAAAAGAACAGCATAATCGTTAATAGAGCGTGGGTACCGCACCGATACACTAATCGATGCCTTGTCAGCCGCATGAGATGTAGCATCTTTGCTACGTTTAATCGTGGCATAAAGGCCTATCCTATGTCGACATAGTCATAAAAACCGGATTTCCAACGAAAAGAATTGTAACGCAATTAGCAATCTATTCAAGAAACTTGGTAGCGTTTTCATGGATTGACTCACAATTATTCTATCAGCAGAAAAATCCTTTTATTTTTTTGCGTGCCCTCTTTTCCTTATGGGATAGAATACCAATATCTTAATGGCAGCAAAAAAAACTTTTTCATGTTATGCTTTTACTAGTTCTATGTGATGGATGGTGTTCATATTTTCCACTTTGCGGCGAAGGCTAGAGCGCTAATAACTTGAAAATGATTGGCAAGGATATCAAAAATTCTATGGCGAATGATGATGATAATAATGGCAGTGGTAATGGGCAATTAATTCTTGATAGCCGCACAAAAACTAGAAAGCCCTCAATGTATAAAGTGATCATGCTTAACGATGATTATACGCCGATGGAGTTTGTTGTGCACGTCTTACAGAAGTTCTTCGGCCGGTCATCGGGCGAGGCAACACAAATTATGCTGAATGTCCATCAGCGTGGGGTGGGTGTTTGTGGTGTTTACAGTTTCGAAATTGCCGAGAGCAAGGCGCAGAAAACTATTGATTACGCACGTAAAAATGAGCATCCACTGCAATTGCAACTAGAAAAGGATTAGTTAAATGCTGTCACGCGAACTCGAAGAAACATTGCGCCGCGCGATGTCTAACGCTGCGTCCCTGTCCCATGAGTTTGCCACGCTTGAACATTTGCTATTGGCCCTTACCGAAGATCGTGACGCGTTGGAGGTGTTGCATGCCTGTAACGTTGATATTGAAGAATTGGTGAAAAAACTGGGAAAATTTATCGAGGTCGAGCTTTCGTCCATTGTAGACCCAGATGGTAGTGCGGACGTGCAGCCTACAGCGAGTTTTCAACGCGTTATCCAGCGCGCCATCATACACACACAATCATCTGGACATGAAATGGCAACGGGTGCAAATGCTCTTGTTTCGATTTTTTCTGAGCGTGAAAGCCATGCAGTTTGGTTCCTGAAATCACTGAATATGACGCGTCTTGATGCGGTCTCCTTCATCAGCCATGGCTCCGAGAGCAGCGTTGCCAAAAGTTCTGAAGACGATGTTGATCAGGAAACAGCTGGAAGTGAGGGCAAAGATCCGCTTTCCCAATTTGCAGTTAATCTTATCGCGAAGGCAGCGGCTGGTAAGGTCGACCCGTTGATTGGCCGTGACCGTGAACTGGACAGGACCATTCAGGTGCTGTGCCGGCGCACAAAAAACAACCCACTCTATGTTGGTGACCCTGGCGTTGGGAAAACGGCAATTGCTGAGGGTCTCGCGTTACGAATTTATGAAGGGGATGTTCCTGAAGTGCTGTCAACAGCGGTGATTTATGCGTTGGACATGGGACAATTACTGGCTGGAACGCGTTACCGCGGTGATTTTGAGGAACGGTTAAAATCAGTTATGAAAGCTGTTTCGGAAGATGAAAATGCCATTCTGTTCATTGATGAAATTCACACTGTTATTGGCGCTGGTGCTACATCTGGTGGGGCGATGGATGCATCAAATCTTTTAAAACCAGCCCTGCAGGAAGGTACGCTTCGTTGTATCGGCTCAACAACCTATAAAGAATATCGAGGACACTTTGAAAAAGACCGCGCGCTTGTACGAAGATTCCAAAAAATTGACGTCGCTGAACCAACTATCCCCGACGCTATCAAAATTTTAAACGGGTTGAAGAGTCGTTATGAAGATCATCACAAAGTCCGCTTTACAGGAGCTGCATTGAAAACTGCTGTTGATTTGTCAGCGCGCTATATTAATGACCGTAAACTCCCTGATAAAGCGATTGATGTCATTGATGAAGCGGCGGCGGCGCAGAATCTGTTGCCACCCTCTCGACGTAGGCAAACAATTGGGCAAAAAGATATCGAAGCGACTATTGCAACCATGGCGCGAATCCCCTCAAAACATGTTAGCCGTGATGACAAGGTGGTTCTAGCCTCGCTTGAAGATGACCTAAAACGTCTTGTGTTTGGTCAGGATGATGCGATTACCGCGCTTGCCTCTGCTATCAAATTATCGCGTGCGGGATTGCGCGAATTAGAAAAGCCGGTTGGCAACTATTTGTTTTCGGGTCCAACGGGTGTTGGTAAGACTGAAGTTGCCCGCCAGGTTGCTGAAGCGCTAGGCATTAAGCTCATGCGTTTTGACATGTCTGAATATATGGAACGTCACACCGTGTCCCGCCTCATTGGCGCGCCTCCTGGCTATGTTGGGTTTGACCAGGGCGGTCTACTGACCGATGCTGTTGACCAAACACCGCACGCAGTGCTGCTCCTTGATGAAATTGAAAAGGCGCACCCGGACCTATTTAATATTTTGTTGCAGGTCATGGACCACGGCAAGTTAACCGATAATAACGGCAAAGTTGTTGATTTCCGAAATGTTATTCTGATTATGACAACCAACGCTGGTGCGGTGGAATTGTCAAAATCGGCCATAGGCTTCAATCGAACTCATAATGAGGGTGCCGATATTGAAGCGATTGAAAAAATGTTTACGCCGGAGTTTCGCAACCGTTTAGATGCAATCATCCCGTTCTCCCCTCTTGGCAAGGAGGTGATCCGGCGCGTTGTTGACAAGTTCATAATGCAGTTGGATGGTCAGCTTGCGGATCGCAATGTCGAAATCGAATTAAGCGATGCTGCGTTGGACTGGCTTGCCGATCGTGGCTATGACTCGAAATACGGGGCGCGTCCGTTGGCTCGTGTGGTTCAAGAGCATATCAAGAAGCCCTTAGCTGAAGAGATGCTTTTTGGTGGGCTTGTTGGCGGAGGGGTGGTTTTTGTTGATGTTACTGATGATGCGTTAACTGTTACTGTGAAGGCTCCGCCGCAGAAGGTGCTTGCTGGCGGACGAAAACGGGCTGCATTGCCAGCCCCTCAAGTGGATTAAGTATCTTTGCCGGGCATGCTTAAGTTGTACTGGATTTGAATGGGCTAGTCAGCGCAATCTGATTTTTTTCAACGTCAATGCCCTCTTTCTCAGAGTTAAGAAAGCGTGACACTGCCTCGCGGAACCCACCATGGGCTATGTAATGCACTGAATGGGTGGTGACAGGCAAGTAACCGCGTTGGACTTTATGAAAGCCTTGTGCCCCAGCTTCCACACGCCGCAGTCCATGCTGGATTGCAAATTCAATTGCTTGATAGTAGCACGCCTCAAAATGTAGGTTTGGTATCTTAAGATCGGCGCCCCAATTTCGGCCATAAAGAGCGTCTTCACCAATGAAATTCAGTGCTCCACCAATAATTTTTCCATTGTACTCAGCCATTACTAAGAGCATTTTATCGGCCATCGTCCGGTGAAGTTGGATAAATACTTCATGGGTTAGGTAAGCTCCTCCCCATTTTCGGTCAATTGTCGACATGTAGAATCGATAAAAATCATCAATATGGGTTTTCTTAATGGCATCGCCGGTCAGTGGCAATATTGTTACACCAGAAGCAACAATTGATGCTCGTTCCTTACGAATATTCTTTCGTTTCCGCGATGATAGGCTTGCTAGAAACTCATCAAAATTGGAAAAGTTTTGATTATGCCAATGGAACTGAATGCCGGTGCGGTGCAGCCAGCCATCATTGGCCAATAGGCTGGCATCATGCTCGGGCAGAAAATTGATGTGCGCTGAGGATAATTGATATTCTTCGAGCAGGCGCAATGCCCCTTTGGCAAGGGCCACTTTAAGATCGCTGCGTCCATCACGGACCAGCAACCTTGGACCGCTGGCCGGTGTAAACGGAACGGCTCCTAGCAATTTTGGATAATAGGTACCGCCAGCGCGTTCAAACGCATCAGCCCAGCTATGGTCAAAAATATACTCGCCATAGGAATGGTGTTTCAGGTAATGCGGCATCGCGCCAAGCAATTGCCCGTCTTCACTGCGTAAAAGCAGGTGCATCGCGCTCCAGCCGCTATTACCGCCAATTGCTCCACCAGATTCTAGGGCGGTTAAAAATGCATGACTAACAAAAGGATTTTTTGTGCCAGCTATGGCATCCCATTCGTTAGCATCTATGGCGACCATTGCGGTGCCTATGTGTAGATTTAATGTGTTACCACCCATTGGCTTTTGAACGAGGTACCTCGCAGAGACAGGGGCAACACGCTTTGCAATCGTTTAACATAACAAATTGGTATAGGACATAAACGTCTAGGAAATTTCAAAAACACCGTCAATTTCAACAAGACAATTAAGCGGCAGGGCATTGGTGCCGACGGCAAATCGAGCATGGCGACCAGCGTCACCAAACGCTTCGACCATGACATCGGATGCGGCATTCACTACAATTGGCTGGTCAAAAAAATTATCGGCTGACGCAACAAATGCGCCAAGTTTTACGACCTGAACAACCCGGTCCAAATCGCCGCCACAAGCAACTTTCAATTGTGCTAACAGGTTTATCGCGCATATTTTTGCCTGGCCTTGCGCATCTTCAACACTGGCATTTTCACCGACTGTTCCGGTAACTTCTAGTTTACCATCAACAAATGGAACTTGACCCGACACGAAAACAAGGTTTCCGGTGCGGGTGAAAGGCAGATAATTTGCAGCCGGGCTGGGTGCATTGGGAATTGTAACGCCGGCTTGTAGCAGCCTCTGTTCTACCTTGCTTGTCATGGTCTCACTCCTCTTGAATATGTGATTGAGCGGCATTTCTTGTCGCGATGGCCGCGCCTACCTACTATTGAAATCTATCTGGCGAAGCTGGCATAATCACTCTTTAATGGCAAGCCAGATCGATTGATAAATATTGTATTTTTGTAAATAAAAAGGCCCCACGAAACTGCGTGGGGCCAGGTCTGCAGATTGCACTGCAGGGAGAGTTTAACTGCACCCTGTGGTTGACCCACACGTGTTGCATTTCAAACAGGTACCATTGCGGACAAGTGTGAAATTCTGACATTCTGGGCAGGCCTCACCCTCGTAGCCCTGCATACGGGCTTGCTGCACAAGGTCGGTTGTTTTTGGACTACTTTTCAGGGTATTTACCCCGCTAGCGAACTCAACAGCGGTGTCGCTGGCAAGACCGATTTCGGCAATTCTGCTTCCCTCTTTATCGTTTGTGCGCAAGGTTTCAACATTATCACTTCCGCCAGTAGCGGCAACCGCAGCGCCACCATCGTTGGAATAGACAACTAAACCCTGGCGGCGGATAAAACCATGGCTTGTGACACGGTTCATCACGTCTGACTGGCTATCACCGGCACCCGTTGTTGTTACTTCCAGATCATCGACATTCACATGACCCAGATCGCTGCGATCAAGATAGGATATTGCTAATTCGCGGAATGTATAATCAAGGATCGATGTTGACATTTTGATTGCATCATTTCCAGTCACGATGCCTTGTGGCTCAAACCGGGTAAAGGTGTAAGCCTCAACAAACTCTTCTAAGGGTACGCCGTACTGGAGACCAATTGAGACAGCAATAGCAAAATTATTCATTAATGATCGGAAGGCTGCGCCTTCTTTGTGCATATCAATGAACACCTCACCAATACGACCATCTTCATATTCGCCGGTTCGCAGATACACCTTATGGCCACCAACAGTTGCCTTCTGGGTATAGCCTTTCCGGCGATGAGGAAGGCGTTCGCGTTCGGCGCGGATAATTCTCTCAACCACTTTTTCAACCACTTGAGGTGCGGCTGCGGCCATTGGCGCGTCAACACTTTCGTCTTCCAAATCAGCATCGTCAACTAGGCCGGATGATAGTGGTTGACTGAGCTTGGATCCATCGCGGTAAAGTGCGTTTGCTTTCAGGCCAAGGCGCCATGATTGCATATAGGCCTCACCGCATTCCTTTACTGTCGCTGAATTTGGCATATTGATAGTTTTTGAAATAGCGCCCGAAATGAAGGGTTGTGAGGCCGCCATCATGGTAATGTGGCTTTCAACCGATAGAAAACGTTGGCCAATACGGCCGCAAACATTGGCACAGTCAAAGATTGGCAAATGGACATCTTTTAAATGCGGCGCGCCTTCGAGGGTCATCGCGCCGCAAACATGCAGGTTTGCGGCTTCGATTTCGTCCTTGCTGAAGCCAAGATATTCCAGAAGATTGAAGTCAAAATCATTTAACTGTTCATCTGTTACGCCAAGCTTACCTTTACAAAACTCTGTACCGAGGGTGAAGTGGTTGAAAACGAATTTCACATCAAACGCGCTGCTAAGTCCGGCTTCAATTTTGGCTATTTCTGAGTCGCCAAAGCCTTTATCTTTCAATGCGTTTAGTGACAGTGACTGACAATTTGCCAAGCTACCTGACCCAACTGCATATTTAACAATGTCTTTAATCTGGCTTTTTCCATACCCCAGTCGCTGCAAAGCCTCGGGGACAACGCGGTTAATGATTTTGAAGTATCCACCGCCAGCAAGTTTCTTGAATTTAACAATAGCAAAATCAGGCTCAATACCGGTGGTGTCACAATCCATTACGAGACCAATTGTTCCCGTTGGGGCAATCACTGTGGCTTGTGCGTTACGATAGCCATGCTTCTTGCCAAGATTAACCGCCAGATCCCACGCGGCTTTCGCGGCATCGGTAAGCGACTTATCTGGACAAGAATTGATGTCAAGTGGCACAGGCAGAATTTCCAGCCCTTCATAGCCACTACTTTTTCCATGTGCGGCGAGCCTGTGGTTGTTTAGCACACGCAGCATGTGCTTGGCGTTTTTCTTGTAATTCTTGAAGGCACCAACCTCGCTCGCGATCTCGGCTGATGTAGCATAGGCAATACCGGTCATGATTGCCGAAATAGACCCGCAGATCGCGCGGCCTTCTTCACTGTCATAAGAATGACCTTCGGCCATCAATAAGCCGCCAATGTTAGCAAAGCCCAGACCAAGCGTGCGGTATTCATATGATAGCTGGGCAATTTCCTTCGATGGAAATTGTGCCATTAGAACTGAAATTTCCAATGTCAATGTCCAGAAGCGAACTGCATGTTCAAAGGCAGGAATATCAAAGCTAAGATTATCCTTGCGGAATTGCATCAGATTCAGCGACGCAAGGTTGCAAGCGGTATCATCAAGGAACATGTATTCCGAACAGGGGTTTGAGGCGTTAATCCGGCCCCCTTCCGGGCAGGTGTGCCATTCATTGATGGTTGTATCATATTGCAGGCCGGGATCGGCACAGGCCCATGCTGCATGGGCAATTTTTTCCCAAAGGTCAGCTGCCTTCACGCGTTTTGCGATACCGCCGTCACGCCGTTGAATTAGTTCCCATTCACCATCGTCAAGGACGGCTTGCAGATATTCATTGCTAACCCGAACCGAGTTGTTTGAGTTTTGTCCGGCAACGGTTAGGTAGGCGTCTGAGTCCCAGTCTGTATCGTATGTTTTGAACTCGATATCAGTATACCCTTGCTGAGCAAACTGAATGACGCGCTGGATATAATTTTCTGGGATCATGGATTTTCGAGCCGACAAGATAGCCTTTTTTAGTGCCTTGTTTGCCTTCGGGTCAAACTTCTCATCACTATCCAAGCCATCCGTAATCTGACAAGCGGTCATAACCTCGTTCATGTGTTTTTGGGCTAATTTGGATCCGGCCACAAGGGCGGCGACTTTCTGTTCTTCAACAACTTTCCAATCGACATAGGCTTCAATATCGGGATGGTCTATATCTACCGTAACCATTTTGGCAGCTCTGCGGGTGGTACCGCCGGACTTGATAGCGCCTGCGGCCCTGTCACCAATTCGCAAAAAGCTCATCAAGCCAGATGATTTGCCACCGCCAGACAGGCTTTCACCTTCTCCACGAAGCCGACTGAAGTTAGATCCTGTACCTGATCCATATTTGAACAGACGCGCTTCACGCACCCACAAATCCATGATTCCGCCTTCATTTACCAAGTCATCACTCACCGACTGAATAAAGCAAGCGTGCGGTTGTGGATGCTCGTAAGCACCGGTCGATCGGGTTAATTTACCTGTTTTGTAATCGACATAAAAATGTCCCTGACTTGGCCCATCAATACCGTAGGCCCAGTGCATGCCAGTGTTGAACCATTGCGGTGAATTTGGTGCGGCCATCTGCGTTGCGAGCATGTAGCGCATTTCGTCAAAATAGGTTCTGGCATCGTCTTCGTTGGTGAAATAGCCGCCCTTCCAGCCCCAATAGGTCCATGTGCCGGCAAGTCGGTCAAACACTTGCTTGGCCGATATCTCGCCTGAATATCGTTGATCCTCTGGCAGCGTGGCAAGCGCCTTTGTGTCTGGCTCGCTGCGCCACAGCCATGCCGGCATCGAGGTTTCCTCCACCCGTTTTAGGGCTGCAGGCACACCAGCTTTGCGAAAATATTTTTGCGCCAGAATATCGGTCGCCACCTGCGAGAATTGCGCTGGAACCTGAATGTTCTCAGCTTGAAACACGATTGTTCCATCTGGATTGCGAATTTCACTGGTTGCTGATCTGAATTCGATATTCGCGTAAGCGTCTTCCCCCGATGTCGTGAACCGTCTCTCAAAATGCATTTAATTGATCCTCTGATGTAATTGACTCGCCGCTCTTTCGGCTGTGAATTTCGTTTGATTTCTATAACTTAACAGCGACTGATATGGACATGTCACAACATCTAGCGTGCGCCGAAAGAACAACGTACATTATCTAGTGGGTCAGGGACAATAGACAAAACGCCGGTATGGTAAAAAAATTGTGAAAAAATTGTGCTGATGTAGACCTTTGCTCTTGTGATTTAAAGATCATTTCTAATACCAACCCATTGAACAAAAGTTATTTTTATTGTCACTCTTGTAGAAAATTTACCGGCCAGAATTTTTTTTAAAAAAATATCTCCGGCCTTGGGGACACTGCGATTTGGGAAGGGTGCGACGTGGGAAAGAACGGCGGTGCCTGTTGGCACTGGGTTAATTTGACGTTAAGGCCAGTTGACGTCTGGACGGGTTGGCTTGCATAAGCCTATAGTGGGGTGGGCATCCGATGTGGTCAGTCAATCCGAGAGCAACAGTTAATAGGTAAGGAAAAGCGTTTTATGGATTTGATAACGTTGATGACGCTAAAACTCACGGCACAGCAAGTTGGTATTGACCGATTTGGTAACCGCTATTATGAAGAACGCCGAGCCCGTCGGGGAAAGCCGCCTCGCCGTTATGTCCGCTACAACGGTGTGGCCGAGGCCTCAAAAGTGCCAGCTGACTGGCATGGTTGGCTGCATCACACCGAATTATCACCGCCGCCGGAAGGTGGCTATGACAAGTATGAGTGGCAGCGGGAACATGAGCCTAATGTCACTGGAACCATCAACGCCCATCGCCCGCGAGGCCATATTCTAAAGGGTGGAAAACGTAGTTCCTCTTCGGGTGATTACAAACCTTGGCGCCCATTTTGATTAGTGTTTTTTTTGCTGATGATGAAAACATTGGCAGGGTATGATTTTAGAAATTGAAATAGCTGGGAGGCCGAAGCAATGCATCGCAATACTGTGGAAACCATTATGGGAGGCATCGTTTTGTTGGCTGCCGTTGGCTTTTTGATGCTAGCTTATGAAGCGGCGGATTTGAAGAGTGATGAGGGTTATCAGATCGCTGCTGAATTCGGCAGCACCGGTGGCCTGTCCATTGGCGATGACGTTCGCGTTTCAGGAATCAAGGTAGGGCAGATTACGGCACAACAGCTAGACCCAATCACCTATGTTGCAAAAATATCGATGGCCATTGATCCGACTATCAAAATTCCCAGCGATAGCAGCGCCCGTATCACCCAGGCATCTTTGTTAGGTGGCAATTATCTGGAATTAATGCCCGGTGCAGCCACTGAAACGCTTACTGCCGGTGCGGTGATATATGACACACGCGATCCAGTCAGTCTAAACGATTTACTTGGCCAAGCCTTATTTTCAGCCGATTCTGGACCCAACTAATAGGGGGGCAGTTCAGCGAATTAAAAAATGTTTTGCCGAACCAAAGTCATGATTATGCACCAAGCGATGAAGCGCCACCATATGTTGCTCATACTGGTATTTTTTCTGTTTTGGACCGTATGGGCTGGAACTGCCTATGCGGTGACCTGGATTGATGGCAGCAAGGCTCGTCTGCAAGCGCTTGATAAGATCACCGCCCGTATTTCAACGGTTGAAGCGCCCGTTGGGGCCTCACGGTTTTTTGGCACGCTGGAAGTGATGGTAAATCGTTGCGCCTCTCAACCACCCGAAGAGCCACCTGAAAATGCGGCATTTATAACTATTCATGACCGCGGCTATAATGGGCTAGAACCAAAGCTGATTTTTTCAGGCTGGGTTTTTTCATCCAGTCCGGCGGTATCGGCGCTTGAGCATCCAGTTTATGATCTGACGCTTCTTGCTTGTGTAGATGACTAGCTGGCTTCCTTGGTAAGGCTGTTCAGAAAAGGAACAACCAGTTGCGCACTCGGTATTTCAAGAGCTAGATCGGCCTCGGTGAGGAGTGCTTCCGCCAGTCTGTTCTTAAAGTCCACTCGGTCAATTTCGGTAATACCGAATTGTTTCAGATGATCATTGGTAAACTGGGCATCAAGTAGCATAAACCGACCATGCCGCAATCGTGCCATGAGATGGACAAGGGCGATTTTTGACGCATCACTTTTTCTCGAGAACATAGATTCGCCAAAAAAAGCGGCCTGCAAGGCCACGCCGTAAAGTCCGCCCACCAATGCTTCGTCCATCCAGACTTCGACTGAATGTGCGAATCCCATTTTGTGGAGCGCGATATAAAGTCGACGAATATCTTGGTTAATCCATGTGTCTTCCCGTTGGTTGCTTGGGGCTGCACACGCGTCAATGACGGCGGTAAAGTCTTTATTTATTGTCACCGCATAAGGGGTTTGACGGACACGGCGTTGTAGGCGACGAGGAATGTGCACACCGCGGCCAAGGGTATCATCGATAGGAATAAGGGCGCGCTGATCTGGATCGTAGAACTTTATGTCATGACTATCGTGGCTGTCTGCCATCGGAAATACCCCGAGCGAATAGGCTTTGATAATTGTCTCGGGCGAATGAATGTGCTGATCAGCCATGTGATATAACCGCTCGGAAAAGGATTCGGATCACTGGTCGTTTAAAAACACTTCTTCCAGCCAGCGGATGTCATAGCTACCATCTTTGATTGCACTGGCGTCGACAAGGCGTTTATGCAGGGTCAGTGTTGTTGGAATAGGCTCGACAATAAATTCTTCCAAGGCCCGCCGTAACCTTGCCAGACAATGAGCCCGATCATCGCCATGAATAATTAGCTTCGCAATTAAACTGTCATAATATGGTGGGACCGAATAACCCGAATAAAGGCAGGACTCAACACGTACACCGGGGCCGCCAGCGGCATGAAATGCGGTTACTTTGCCCGGGGTTGGAAAAAAGGTTTCTGGATGTTCGGCATTAATTCGGCACTCAATGGCATGGCCGGTAAAAGTCACGTCTTCCTGAGTAAAGGATAGGGGGAGCCCTGCCGCAATCCGGATTTGTTCTCGCACAAGGTCCACGCCGGTAATTTCTTCGGTAATTGGATGTTCTACCTGAAGGCGGGTATTCATTTCGATAAAGAAAAATTGGTCATCCTCGTAAAGAAATTCCATTGTGCCAACCCCAAGATAGCCCATTTTCCGGGTGGCTTCGGCCGCAATGTCGCCAATGCGGGCGCGTTGCTCGGCGCTCAATGCGGGTGAGGGGGCTTCTTCAAATAGCTTTTGATGGCGGCGTTGAACCGAACATTCGCGCTCTCCAAGATGTACAACATTACCGTGCCGATCAGCGATCACCTGCACTTCGATATGACGAGGTTGGCCGAGATAACGTTCCAAATATACGGTGTCATCCCCAAAGGCTGCCTTTGCTTCGGCGCGCGCAGCGGCAAAAGCGTCGTTCAGATCATCGGCAGTTTCAGCCACTTTCATACCCCGTCCGCCTCCACCTGACGCTGCTTTTACCAACAGCGGGTAGCCAACTTCTGCGCCAACACAATGGGCTTCCGCAGTGTTGTAAACGGCACCGGGTGACCCCGGCACTAATGGTAAACCGGCATCAGCAGCGGTAATTTTAGCCTCAACCTTATCACCCATCGCTCTGATGTGAAGTGGTTCCGGCCCAATGAACGTCAAGCCGTGCGCTGCTACAATTTCTGCAAAATTGGCATTTTCTGATAAAAACCCAACGCCTGGATGCACCGCATCGGCACCGGTAATCGCCACAGCAGAAAGAATGGCTGGAATGTTGAGATATGAGTCGGCACTGCTTGGTGGGCCAATACAAACCGACTCATCGGCAAGTCGAACGGGCATTGAATCCGCGTCAGCGGTCGAATGCACGACAACGCTAGGGATGTCCAGTTCCTTACACGCGCGTAATACTCTTAACGCAACATCACCACGGTTGGTTATCAGGATTTTTTTGAACATAACAATTATTCTACAATAACAAGCGCTTCACCGAATTCTACTGGTTGAGCGTTCTGCACAAAAATTTTCACTACTGTCCCTGTTTTTGGCGCGGTAATTGGGTTCATTACCTTCATCGCCTCGACAATAAGAATGGTTTGGCCTTGGCTGACGCTGTCACCTTCCCTGATAAAGGCGGGTGCGTCTGGTTCTGGAGCGGTGTAAACGGTGCCAACCATGGGCGATTTAACAGCGCCCGGATGATCGGCCGGATTTTCCGTCGTATCTACTGCTGGGTTACCAGCACTTTTTGGGACCAAAGGCGCGGCAGTCGCGGCAACAGGCTGAATAGCAGGAACCGGTGCAGCACCACTCAGACGTGATAGCCTTATGGCCAAAGTCTCAGTTTTATATTCAAGCTCGGCAAGCCCAGCCTTATCCATGATATCGGCGAGATCTTTGACAAGCGTTGTCTCATCATCCAATGTTGTTTTTTTGGCAGCGGGTTTCTTTGATGCTGTTGCCATTTTTGATTATGCCTCCGAAGTCAGATTGGGAATGGCATCGACTGCCATATAATATGATGAGGGACCAAAGCCGGCAATCACACCTCTGGCAATGCCTGAAATTAATGATGTATGCCGAAATGCCTCACGTGTGTGTATATTGGATATATGTACCTCGATTACACCGCCGGGGAACAGTGACAGCGCATCACGAAGTGCAACCGAAGTATGAGTAAGGCCAGCGGCATTTATTATAATCCAGTCAGCCTTGCCAACGCAGTGGTGGATTTGTTCAATAAGCACGCTCTCAGAATTTGATTGAAACCAGTCCATGCCCATTTTGTGTTGGATTGCCAGCTCGCGGCACTTATTTTCAATGTCGGCAAGAGTGACATTGCCGTAGATTCCTGGCTCACGCATGCCAAGCATGTTGAGATTTGGGCCATTAATCACGCATATATTTATCGTTTTTGCCATAATCCTGCTACTTTACACTTATTAGAAAATCACGCAAATGGTCTAGCCTTGTTTTGCGCGTTCACGGTCAATAACATCCTGTAATTTCTTTATACTAACCGCGCCCGGAATGATTGTTTCACCGATCACCAGCGCTGGCGTTCCGTTTATATCCAAAGCTGATGCAGCGGCTTGTGTACGGTCGATAATAGCGTTTGTGGCGGGGCTGTCCATGTCTCGGCGTAACTGGCTTAGATCGAGCCGAGCGGTGCGCGCTGCTGTCATGATTGCCTCCTCACTGAGCTGCCCACGATAGATCATCATTTCCCTGTGGAATGCCGGGAACTTGCCCTGTTTCTGGGCAGCGACTCCTGCCCGTGCAGCCATTAGTGATGATTGGCTTAGGATGGGAAACTCTTTTACCACCAGGCGGATGTCACCATTATTAGCCAATAGCTGTTGAATGGTTGGGAATATCCGTTTGCAATAGCCACAGTTGTAATCAGAAAACTCGTAGATCACCAAACTGCCATTAACATTGCCCATAACGGGGTCGCCATCATCCCGCCTTAACTTTGTCAGCCCCGCGGTAATGGCAGCCTGTTTTTCTCGAGTGGCCAGCCCCATCAATGCATCACGCAGCACTTCTGGGTTATCCATGATATATTGTTTGATCACTCGATGTATTGTGGCGCGGTCAGCCTTGTCAAGCTCCGCGATGGCTGGTGTATTAAACCCGGCTATAGCCAGCAACGACCCCAAAAGCACCAGTTGTGTTTTCAGCACGTTATTTGACCAAAGCGCCAAAATATTTAACGAAATAATGGAAGGGACAAATTTGGATAACATCAATGTGTGTCCTGATAAAGGTTGAACTAGTAACGGTTAGAGACGGAATTCTTAAGCCAGTAATCTATAGGTGAGGAGAAGATCCAACAAGGTTTATAATCAGACGATTCATTTTCACAACTGTTCCTTTGTATGTCTGTCCGAGACCTTTATATCGGATAAAGTGGGCTTTTGCATAGCAATCACTGAGGGTAAAGGCCGGCACTATTTTTTGGGGGTTCCAAATCTAAATAAAATATCGTTCGCGCGATTTTTTAGATCAGTTGCAAGATTCGCACTTGCCAAAACCCGCCTAGCCATGCGCGCCGCCTGCTGTTCATTGCCCAGCAAGATGGCTTCCTCGGCAAGGCTCAAATTAGCCTCAGCAAAGTACCCAGCACGCCCGTAGGCAATGGCCAACTGCCGGTGAACAAACGCCCAATCTGGCTCGTTATTTTTTGCTGTAAGCATGGCCTCAATGGCACGTGGGAGATACTTTTTGTTGTTTGTGGCGATCAGTGCACGCCCAAGACTCAGTTGGATTTGTGGACTGTTAGGGCGTAATTCTAACGCTTTTTCATAGGCCATGGCTGCGGCATTTGGCTTTGCCATTGACAATAAAATGTCGCCTCGAAATTCATGATAAAATGGGTCATCTGGCATTGCTTCGGACAAGCTGTCCATCAATTTATAGGCAGGCTCTAGGTTGCCGCGCCGATAATGGGCAATGGCATTACGATACTGCGTGCTGGCTGCAGCGGGGTCATCGTTGTGTCGAAGAATGTGCTGTGCCGGCTCACTATAGGCTCGCAATTTATTGATAAGTCGCTCGATGAGGCGTTGTTTATCTTTTGCGATTGGGGCGGTGTGATGGCTGGTTTGTTTGGTGTGATCCTGATAGATTGAAAGGCGCTGCGCAGCGTCAGGATGTGTTTGGTAATACTGGCTTTGATGACTTTCGGGAAGGGCGCGTTGGCTCACCAACCGCCGCATCATCTGCTCCAGACCAGCCGATGTTATTCCCGCTTTTTCCAAATACTCTAGCCCCAGCTCATCGGCAACCGCTTCATCATAACGGAAGGATTGCAGCATGGACCGCCTTGCTCGATCAGTGCCGCCAATTGCCACCCCTACCACCGCATCAGTGGGTGCGCCGCCTGCTGCCAGTGCAATTGCCGCCAAAGCGGCCAATGAGCCAGCACTGCTAGCATCGCGTATGGTCTGATCTCGCCGTGGAACATGACCTGCCTTTATGTGGCCCAACTCATGCGCGACAACGCCCAGGATTTCTTCAGGTGATTTTGCATCTAACAAGAGGCCAGAATGCATATAAATCAACATTTTTCCGGCAACAAACGCATTATAGCTGCTATCAATTACAATGCGGAAATCAATACTATTTGGTGCAAAGCCAGCCGCTTTTACTAGCGGGGCGGCGAGCTCTTGAAGTCCTGTTTCTAGCTCTGTGTCGCGTATCAATCCAGCTGCCGCAGATTGCGAAATCACAACAAAAAATAGTAAAGGTAGTGTCAAACGAAATGATAATAGATAGGTCATCGGGTGGCTTTTTCTGATAAATATATGGCCTGTTTATAAGCGCTCTGCTATAGCCTTTGGTTCAAGCAACGCTTTCTGCTTCACCAAAGCTCTTAATCCATTTGTTCATACTAGATCATGGCATGGATTCAATGGGATGGACAATGGCCTTTAAAATTAGTCAATCAAACAAAATCCCTGCCTTCCTTGCGATGCAAGTTATGGAGCAGGCAAATCAGATGCAGGCGGCAGGAGGCAATCTGGTTCACCTTGAGGTCGGCCAGCCATCATCACCCCCACCAGCAGCAGTATGCAGGGCCTTGGAGAAGTCACTTGGCCACATTGCATCACATGGCTATTCTGTTGCCATGGGCAACCCCGCCTTGCGCCAGCGGATCGCTGCGCATTATCAGGATTGGTATCAAATATCCGCAGATTGGCAAAAAATTGCAATAACACCCGGATCATCACTTGGGTTTGTGATTGCCTTTTTATCCGCCTTTGATAAAGGCGATCGCATTGCCATTGCCAGCCCTGGATATCCCGCCTATTTCAATTCAATGCTGGCGTTAGGTATCACCCCGCAACTTTTGCCCGCCCGAGCTGCGCAGGACTGGAAGCCTGATCTTGAAGCGCTGGTTGCCAATGGCGACATCCCTGATGGGCTATTGCTGGCAAGTCCGGCCAACCCAACTGGCGTTGTAATGCGCGATGTTGAATTAGAAGCTGTATGCCGCTGGTGCGACAAGCATGGTGTTCGGCTGATTATGGATGAAATTTATCACGGCCTAAGTTTTGATGAGCCCACGCAATCGGCGCTTGCCTTTACCGACAATGCCATCATCATCAATTCTTTTTCCAAATATTTTTGTATGACGGGGTGGCGTCTTGGGTGGATTGTGCTTCCAGACGATCTGGTGCAAATAGCAGAAAGGCTGGCGCAGAATCTATATATATCAGCGCCATCGATCAACCAGATGGGGGCGATTGCCGCTTTTGATTGTTATAAGGAACTTGATGCCCATATCCCGCGCTATCAGGAAAATCGAGACCTTCTTTATCGCGGGCTGCCATCGATATTTCTTGGTGATCACGCCCCCTCTGACGGTGCCTTTTACCTTTATGCAGATGTCAGCGCCCTTACGGGTGACTCGATTGCGTTTGCTGGCCGGTTGCTTGCAGAAACCGGTGTTGCAATAACGCCAGGTGTTGATTTTGACGCATTCCAGGGTAGAACGCATGTCCGGCTTTCATATGCTGGCAGCACAAAGGAAATGAAAAAGGCGGTTCAGCGAATTAATTCTTGGCTCGCAAAAACCTAACTGCCTAGGCCATCCTAAAAAGACATATCTAGCTGCGAGACCACCATCCGCGACGTGGTGATTTTGGCTCATCACTCCCAATTTCAATCACATCTTGAGAAGCTGAACTGATCGGTTCTCGCGATGTTTGTATTTTGCTCACTGCAGGGCTGCTCGCATCGATCGATTTTGCCCCAGCTTTTGAAGCTAACTTTGATGCAGTTTTTTTTGCAGCTTTTCGAACCGGTTTTTTGGCAACTGCTTTTTTCCCATCGACCGGCTGGTCAGGGGCTGCAACGGCCTTCACCTTTGATTTGTGGCTTTGTCCCGCTTTTTTTGCTTGCTTTTTTTCTTTCTTAGCAAGGTCATCCGCATTTGGGTTTTCATCTGTTTTGACTACACTGCTATCAGCTTCCTTAGTTTTTAAACCCGTTTTGGGTTTTGTTACTGTTTTTTTTCTGCTGCGCGCAGCTTTTTTTGCCGGTGTGGGGTCCGGATTTGTGCCACGCGTATCTTTACTTTCCTGAATTGCGGAACTATTAGAGATTGGCGTATCGGACTCGGCGGCCTCAGCAAGATCAAAGGTTAAACCGTCAGCGGCTTCGCTGTTCAGAGCTTGATTATTTACATTATCATCTTTCGCCGGCCTCCGCCTCCGCCTTCGTCCGCGAGTTGGTTTGGGCTGTGCGGCCTCTTTATCCTGCTGGTCATTTGCCACGTTTGCAGTTTCAGGAGATTCTTGATTGGACAATTGAGAAGTGGTGGCATCACCAGATTGTGCTGGAGAGTTCAGATTTTCTTCAGCTTGCCCGCTCTCTTCATTCCGCCGCCGCCTTCGGCGGCCACCACGTCGTCCACGCCGCCGCCGTTTCGTGTTGCCATCTTCGCTTCCTGCTTCTTTATCATCGGGGTAGGATTCTGCAATGTCCGCGCTTGTCTGTTCCCCGTCAGCATCACTCTCACCGGCTCCAACATTTTTGTTATCTTGGCTCCTTTGCTGGGCCTGACGCGATGGTTGCTTTGATGTTGATCGTCCTTGCCAGCCAACACGATCAACTTTGTATTCAGGAGCGATTAGACTGTCATCCGTCAATAAAACAACTGTCAGATGAAAGCGGTTTTCTATATCGGCAATTGCACCTCGTTTTTGATTCAGTATGAAAAGTACCACATCTCTGTGAGCAGTAATATACAGCCCATCCATCTTGCCTTTTTGCGCCTCTTCTTCGATTGAGCGTAGTAGTTGGAGGGCAGCTGTGTCGATCGAACGAATGCGGCCTGTGCCTTCACAATGTGGGCAAAGCTTACTAATTGATTCATTGATGCTGAGTCGTAGCCGTTGGCGCGACATTTCTAGCAAGCCAAAATGACTGATGGACCCGATTTGAATACGAGCGCGGTCATTCCGCATGGCATCTTTCATGCGTCGCTCAACAGCATGCTGGTTACGGTTTTCGTCCATATCAATGAAATCGACAACAATCAGGCCAGAAAGATCTCGAAGACGTAGTTGGCGTCCTAGTTCTTCCGCTGCCTCGAGGTTGGTTTTCAGTGCGGTCTCTTCAATATTTCGTTCACGCGTCGACTTCCCTGAATTTACATCGATTGCAACAAGTGCTTCGGTTTGATTGATTACAAGATAACCACCAGATTTCAGGGTGACTTGCGGACTGTGGATCGTCTCCATCTGGTTTTCTGCATCAAAATGTTGAAAGATTGGCTGAGTGCCATCATACTTCTTCACCTTTTTTAGATGGCTAGGGATCAGCATCTTCATCTGGTTACGGGCAATCTTGTAGGCTTCTTCCCCTTCAACCA
>CACEJY010000020.1 GCA_902559985.1 uncultured SAR116 cluster alpha proteobacterium
ATGACTTGGCTTCGGGCAAAGCCAGTGACCGGCTTATTTGCGGTGATGTTGGTTTTGGCAAAACCGAAGTGGCGTTGCGCGCGGCTTTTATTGCTACAATGGCCGGTTATCAGGTGGCTTTGGTAGCACCAACAACATTGCTGGCACGCCAGCATGGCAAGGTCTTTTTCGAACGATTTGCCGGTTTCCCAATTAAGATTGGCGTTTTGTCGCGCATGACACCAACAGCTGATGCCAAGAAAATCCGCGAGGAAATTGCCAACGGTGAAGTGCAAATTGCCATTGGCACGCACGCGCTTTTGGCAAAGTCAATCCAGTTCAACCATCTGGGCCTGTTAATTGTTGACGAAGAACAGCATTTTGGGGTTGGCCAGAAGGAACGGTTGAAAGAGATTCGCGGCGATATTCATGTGTTAACCCTGTCCGCAACGCCAATTCCACGCACGCTGCAAATGGCGCTGTCAGGTGTTCGCGAAATGTCGCTTATTGCAACGCCGCCTGTTGACCGGCTGGCGGTGCGTACCTTTGTTGGACCATGGGATGGGGTTGTGCTGCGCGAGGCGGTGCAGCGGGAAATGTTCCGTGGCGGGCAGGTATTCGTTGTTTGTCCGCGTATTGATGATATGCAGCGCGTTTATGACCGTTTAACCAAGCTGGCACCCGAAGCGCGTATCCTCTCAGCGCATGGCCGCATGGCCCCAAATGAGTTAGATCAAGTCATGACGCAGTTCGCTGATGCTGATGCCGATATCCTGTTATCAACAAATATTGTTGAGTCGGGAATCGATATTCCATCAGCCAATACGATGATCATTCACCGGGCGGATATGTTTGGCTTGTCACAGTTATATCAGCTTCGCGGGCGTGTTGGCCGCGGGCGTCAGCGAGCATACGCATACCTCACATCCGATCCACAAAGATTGCTCAGCCCTCAGGCGCGTCGGCGTTTGGAAGTAATGCAAACCCTTGATACGCTCGGTGCCGGATTCACTCTTGCCTCATACGATATGGATATTCGCGGGGCTGGAAACCTACTGGGAGACGAGCAGTCAGGCCATGTGCGAGAGGTCGGGGTTGAACTTTATCAAGAGATGCTGCGTCAAGCCGTTGATGATGCCAAATCTGGGCGTGAAGACGATGCCATAGATGAAGCACGGCCTACATGGACCCCGCAAATCAATCTTGGGCTGGAAATTCGCTTACCGGAATCCTACGTCCCCGATTTGACCGTCCGGCTATCGCTTTATCGACGGATTGCTGATTTGGTTGATGAGCAAGCAAAAGATATATTGATTGCCGAGCTTATCGACCGGTTTGGGCAGATGCCTGACCCAGTCCGTAATCTGTTAATGGTCATTGAGTTAAAACAGCTTTGCCGCATTGCCAATGTTGAAAAAATTGATGCTGGCCCCAAGGGGTTGTCTTTGTCTTTTCGTGACCATCATTTTGCACGTCCCGAACAATTGATTGGCTGGATAGCAGGTCAGGCTGGGCGTGTCCAGTTGCGATCTGATCACTGTCTCGTCTTGGCAACACCGTTGCCAAAGCCGGAAACGCGGCCAGATGCTTGCAAATTAGTTCTGCAAGACCTTGTCGGGCTTCTTTAATGTCCGGCCTTATGGTGCCGAGTTTGTGGGTTTACTGATACTGCCATCAATCACCGGAATGATATGCTCGGGCATATGAGCACCCGCGATTGCGTATTGACCGGCAAAAACCATGTATGGAACACCATCAAAACGCAATTGACGTGACATTTCTATGTCGTTCGAAATTTGTCGACTCAAGGCGGGGTCGACAAGGTTTTCAGGCGGGATATTAACGCCCTGTTCACGGGCAATTTCATTCAGTTCCATCTCATCTCCAAGGTCACGTCCATCGATGAAATAGGCCCTAAAAAAAGCATCACTTAAATCACTGCCCATTGCGGCGGCAGCCAATAAATAGCGATGTGTCTTGCGGCTATCTGGCGTGCGTTTGATCTGATCAAAATTGAAATCAATGCCACTTTCGCGGCCAGCCGTTGCAATCCTGCTGTAGACAGCGCTGGCCGCATTGCCAAATTTGCCCAATAGATAGGCTTGGCGACTCATACCGTCTTCTGGCATTGATGGGTTCAACAAGAAACAGCGCCAGATATAGCGCGGGGTAATTTGTGGCCTTTCAATAAAGGCCGCTTCAAGCCGCTTTTTGCCAATATAGCACCAGGGACAAATAATATCCGCAAAGATTTCAACATCAAGACATTTGCTCATCAATATAGTCCTTACCGGCATCCGTTTCTATCGAAACCTATTGCGACCCAATTAGCAAGGTTTGCAAAAAAACGGGCCGCAGATACAAAGAAAAATTTTGTTAGCCGCCGGAGTCATGTTACTTGCTGTTGGGAAGTGCTTATCATATTTTATTAGAACTTAGGCAGTAGCAGATGCAGGAAAATACCGCTTTTGAACGATCATCGGGGATGGAACGAGACAAGATAGAGGCTGTTCGGGACCAGCTTTTACAGCTTCAAACACTGTATCTAGCGATTAATAGCGCCGGGAAAGTGCCCGAAATGGGGGTATCTCCCTTCATTCGGCGTGCTGATGGCTTATACGTCTATACAAGCCAATTATCGCCGCATGTCCGTGACCTTATCGATCAGCGTGAGGCCACCTGCATGCTATGCGCGGATGAAGGTGACAGCCAGAATTTATGGGCGCGGAGTCGACTGAAGTTTAGCGTTGAGGCAGTTGAAATTGCGCGGGATGATGTGAATTTCGACAAACTTTGTGATGATTTTGCCTCAGCACATGGTCCAACAATGGATTTGATCCGCAACTTTACCGATTTTCATATGATCCGGTTAACGCCGCGCAAAGGTGTTTTGGTTTTAGGATTTGCCAAGGCCTTCACTGTATCAGGTGCAAATTTCGATATTACAGCTCATATTAGTAAAGCTTGATCCATGCCAATGTTATCAAACGCACCGATATTGTGGAGTTTCCGGCGTTGCCCTTTTGCGATGCGGGCCCGGCTTGCGATCGCTGTCAGTGGCCAAATTGTGCAGTTGCGCGAAATCCTGCTGCGGGACAAACCAGCCGCATTTTTGGCAACATCGGCAAAGGGCACGGTGCCAGTACTTGATTTGTTGGATGGCACGGTGATTGAAGAAAGCCGTGATATTATGATGTGGGCACTGGGTGCGAACGATCCAGATGGCTGGCTAGATACCTGGCAGAAACAGCCTGACAAGGCTAAAACATTTTTAGATAAGGTTGATGGGCCGTTCAAACATGATCTTGATCGATATAAATATGCTAGCCGCTATGAAGTGTCTGCGGCTCGGCAGCACCGTGAAAACGGGGCGCAATTCCTAATTGAACTGGACCAGTCATTAGGGGCAACTGGCGCTTTATCCGGTTGTGGTTTGGGTTTTTTGGATTTTGCCATCCTACCCTTCATTCGCCAGTTTCGTATCGCTGATCCTGAGTGGTTTGATGCGCAGCCATGGCCGTACCTTCACCACTGGTTGCAGGAATTTCTGGGTTCAGCAGCGTTTTTAGGGGTTATGCTAAAATACCCACCATGGCAGGAAGGGGCAAAAGCAATCCGGTTCCCAGCATGATTTTGACCGCATCAGCCTGTTTTCAATTAACTGTGACATCACGAAGGTAGTGGGAGCCGCATAACCTCTAAGGCTGTTATGTTCGATATGCCGGAAACTACCGAAAAGTCAGTGGATGTAGACGCGGTTTTATTCATGCATGTGCCTGCATTGCAACGCTATCCTTTTCCGCTTCGCCGCCTTTTTATCTGGGTGCTGAAAGCGCTTGTAATTGAAGATCGCATCAACCGGTTTTTTGTTGTGGGATTTATCTACGTCCAATCAGCAATCTTTATCAAAATTTGGCATATATTTTGCTTCCTTTCTGTTTCGGCTTGAAAACCAAAAGGAGCGCGCTATGAAAGAAGAATTGAGTTCGGATATAATTGTTGACGTTATTGAAGCCACAATCCGTGTTCTCATTGGCACGGGGTTGACGCGCGATGACGCGCTACAGGTAATGCTTAGTCAGATTGCTGCGCAAGTGTCGCCAGATGTAATGAAAATTGCGACCCAACTTAATGAAAAATATTACCAGGATTTTGAAAAGGCTATGTGGTGTGTTGATGAAGTTAAGACAGATGAGCCTGTCAAGTCAGCCGAATTTGCTCTTGGTCCTCTCTAGGTTTTCCGATGGATAAACCCAAAGACTGAAAAACGCATTTTTTGTTGGATCATTTTTTAGACCCGCTCTAATTAGGCAATTAGCTTAGTATTCTTACTTCACCCAACTCGGGTTCAATTTCTATGGTCTGACCAGATGTAATAAGGGTGGTAATATCGCCATCTTCAAACCGGTCGCACATAGCAAGGTTAGCCAATGCAGCGCCTTGAACGAGAATTGTATTTGCCTCGTTAAATAAGATGCCTTTTGGTGTGATCCCCTGAGCTGCCATTTCATAAAGCATCCAAGCCGACGCTACTCCACCTTTTGCAGTATTCAACACCAATATTTTTTGATCATATGATTTTCCTGCTAGCTTGTGCTGAGGGCGTGAAAACACACCCTTAATCCTATCAAGATCATATCGGGTAGAAAAATTATCATCCGCGACAAGTGCTTCGCCCCTAACCTTTGGGCCAACGCCTTTATGGCATTTTAAAATTTTGATCAATTGATTTTCCCTTCAATTGCAGCTGCAACACAATCCTTCATACTGGCCAAAGCAGGTTTGTAACCGTAGCCACCCAAAATATTTACGATTTTAGCTGAGTTACTTAATAGACGAACCCAACCGTTTGCTTCGCCTATCTCTCTTGCCCCCTGTTGATAAAAACAAGTTCCTTCAAGTACAGTACCACCAGCATTTTCAATTTTGCTGACAAAACCCATGCGCTTGGCATCACCGTAGGTCTGGGGGGAGGTGCAGACAATCATTGGTATTTTAAGGTTTTGGCCATCCACAAGCTTTGTTACTTGCTCCATCTCAACAATAGACAATTGTGGAGCTGCAAACACCACGACGTCTGGCCTATCGCCCTTGCCGCCAAAATCGCTTCGAAGAGCGCTCAGGTCGTTGTCGGTAATTTTTACAGAGGGTAGGGCGGTGCCACCAACAGCAGCCAGATCATTGGCCTCTGGGGTAATGCCAACAATGTGAAATAACGGGGTTGATCCATAACTGGCCATGGCTGCGCCAAAATGTTTCATTTCATCTGATGTTGGCACAGTTTCAATCCCTTCGATAACGGGCACTTCCCAATAAGAGCCAGCCATCCTGCCAATGACTGCTCCCAAAACACCCCAGTCGGTGAGTTCAGAAGGTTGCGATGTTACCTGAAACCTCTTCGTGGCTTGCCGATTTTTATCGAGGTGCAGCCCGTAACGCGGAGTTCTGCCGGTAAGCCCTGCCGCCAGTGCAGACGGTCCTCCCTCAAAATTTGACCGAGCACCACAAACGCTATTGGAGTATATCACTACGCCTGTATCTCCATAAGCGACATGATCACCAAGTAGGGGAGGCATGATGGTTTGATAATTAACACACGTGTTGGTCATCATAATGCCAATTGACTCGCAGGCAGCAACGAAACGACGTTCTATGTTGGCCATACCCTCAGTTTGGCCAAGCGGGTGATAATAGTTTAAATCAACACCGCGCGGATCAGTAATCATTGGGATAGCGACACGACCTCCATCATTGGCAATTGACTCCATGAAATGAACACCAGCCTCTCCAACTGATTCGGGGTCTGCCATCATATGAGCCTGACTGACGCTGACCATATCGGTAGCATCAAAGAAGCTGCCAACTTTTAATTGATGATCTATAGCCCATTGCTTGGCCTTACCATATTTACCAGCAAGCATAGCCTGTTCTTCGTCATTCAGGTGCATTTCAAAACCCTTACCGATTACTTTTTGATCGATTAATTATACGACGGGGAAAGGAAAAAATCCCCAGGTAAAGTTAGCCGCCTTTGCGTTGGGCTAACAAGTGTAAACAGGAGAGGTTTAGTTTTTTCTATGCACAATAATTCGATTATTAAACAAAAAGGCAGTTTATAACCTTTTAAGATGTCGATGAGATATTATGGTTAGATTAGGCTTGAATGTTAGCTGCACGATACCCACTTCTCGGTTTGAGAAATCAAAGGTATTTGTCGTATGATCGAAGTTTTTTTTGACGGAAAATGCGGGCTGTGTAGCAAGGAAATATCTTATTACCAAGGTATTGCACCTGTTGGCATTTTTGTTTGGAAGGACATAGCGAATGATCCTGCCCCGCTTCAGGAGCATGGCATTACACAGGCTGATGCTCTGCGTCATCTTCATGTTCGTGACACTGATGGTCAATGGCACAAAGGTGCAGCAGCGTTTATTATTATTTGGAAGCACTTGAGTTACTGGCGATTTTTATCAGCGTTTGTGGATTTGCCAATCATCCGGCACATTGCTTCGGTGTTGTATAACAAGTTTGCAGACTATCGCTTTGCCAAACTAGCGCATTGCCAGGTCGCAAAAAATCAGTTGAACTCAAAAAAATGACAGTTACAGATTAAATTGCATGAGGTGACTAAGTTTGATTCTCGATGAATACCTATTACAGACCCTCGAGAACCATTAATGTTGTGTTTGAACTTGCCAACCTTATGTCTTTCACTGTTGCATAATCGGGGCTATCAAGAAAGTCGTGTGCTGCTCTCATTGATGGGAATTGGATTAGAACAATCCTCACAGGGGCCCATAGATCTTTTTGAACAACATCCATTTTACCGCCGCGTGTTAGATACTTGCCTCCAAATTTTTCGACAATTGGTTTGGCCGCTGCCTTGTAATCTTCAAAGGCAATTGGATCGTTGATTTTGGTATCAAGGAGAATATAAGCGGGTTTGACAAAGGTCATATTAGGGTCCCTGAAAAGATTTAGACTTTATTTTAAATTGAAATGCTACCATGCTAATGGGCAGTCCAACCCATCTGCCACTTCTTCAACACTGTTGGCAATAATATCCCAATCGCTTGTCGCCTCAAAATCAACAGTTTGATCAACACCATATTCGGTCGGTCGATTAATGTAACCTGTCCGCATACCCTCATTTCGGGCAGCTTCTAAATCGGCATTGTGTGCGGCTACCATCATGATTTCATCGGGAGCCATTCCTAGAAGCCGGATCGCATTTTGATAGACAACAGGGTTCTTTTTGTAGGCCCGATGCATGTCACTGGAAAAAATGAAATCCCAGGGAATACCGGCGCGTTTTGCCATGGTGGATAACAAAACAACCGATCCGTTTGAAAGGGGGGAAATCAGATATTTTGATTTAATGCGTTGCAATCCAGCAACACTATCTGGCCATGGTGTCAAACGGTGCCAGGCCCGATTCAGATGATCTCGTTCAGTCTCGTCCAGCATTGATAGACCAAATTGGGGTAAAATTTCGTCAAGCCGTTCACGATGAATGACATCGATCGAAACCCATGGCCGTTCACCGGTTGTTACTTTGGCCATACCTGGCCTATATCCTGCACGCCATCTGCGAGCGAACTCATCGCCGTCAAAATTAAGGATTTCATGAGCCTTTGCAAACACTGCACTCTCACGTGCTATTGATGAACGCCAATCAACAATGGTGCCAAATGTATCAAAAAGAACTGCTTTAATCATTTTTGTCCTACTTATTTTTTGTTCTCCCAAGGTGTCCTTGATTATCAGGGGTCAATCGAGAGAGGAGCAATAGACCTACCCACGGCCCCGATAGCCTGCAACACCTTGATCTGGCACCCACGCGCCTTCTGGAATGGTGCCATGTTGCCAGAATACATCGATTGGGATACCTCCACGCGGATACCAATATCCGCCGATACGGAGCCACCGTGGTGACAAAAGCGAAATTAATTCTTTGGCAATGTCTACAGTGCAGGCTTCATGAAATGCTTGGTGATTTCGAAAGCTACCTAGATATAATTTAAGTGATTTTGATTCAACCATCCACTCATTGGGGATGTAATCAATAACCAAATGCGCAAAATCTGGTTGTGCGGTCACTGGGCAAAGCGAGGTGAACTCTGGCTGTGTAAAGCGGGCCACAAAATTGCAGTCAGGGTGAGGATTTGGCACTCGCTCCAGCTCGGCTTCTTCAGGACTACCCGGCTGTCTAGGTGATTTGCCGAGAGCTTTTAAATTTTTCATTTTATCCTCTTTTGTTTGGTTGGCACTTGTTTCACTTACCATACATTTATTTTTTCAAAATTGGGCTTTGTATTCAAGGCCCCATTATTGCTGCCATAGGGCATTCAACAACTGCGGAAAAGGCCACTTTACAAAGGGCTAAACAGATCCAAACACCGCGGTCAAGCGTCTTTTAAGCTGTCATTCGACCAACTAACTATATGCTACCGCATTCAATTTTTTTACGATGTTGGAAATTTTGAATTTATTGCTTGTTATTATGGCCTAAGATCGCTATGCACCATGGCGTTGCGATGACCGATCCTATCTCGTGCGGTTACTCATGGGGGGCGCTAAGGCATTGCTGGTTCATCTACTGGTTTAAAGAGGGGTGCGTCATGGATAACGCCAACCTTTTCCAACTGGGGATAGGTCTGGCAACGGGCACCCAAGCGGAAGATTCTAAGCGCGATGATTATGTGGAGCGCAACAGTTTCCAGCGGCCAAAAGCGGGATTGACATTGGTCTCTGATAAAGCGAGGGATGATTATTTCATCCAGCGTGGAGGAAAGATTTTTGCCGGAACACACTTAATAATTGAAGTTGTGAACGGTAACGGTCTCGATGATGAAGGGTTGATTGAAACGGCGTTTCGCCGCTGTGTTGATGAATGTGGGGCAAAATTGCTGCATATTCATACCCATAAATTCAATCCTCAAGGCGTTTCCGGTGTAGCAATCCTGGCGGAAAGCCATATATCCGTTCATACATGGCCAGAAATTAGGTATGGCGCGTTCGATGTGTTTATGTGTGGGGACGCCCAGCCATGGAATGCGGTTGCTGTGCTTGAAGAAATTTTTGAGACGGGTGATGTGAGGGTGCGCGAAATTCTGCGCGGGGATGGTGTTGTGGCAGGAATGCTATGAGTAAACGATTTGTGGAAACTCTCCATGAAAGTTATGCGCAGTCTCTCAGCGTTGATAAGGTGCTTTATGATAACGCCAGCAACTTGCAGCACATTCAAGTTTTTGAAAATCGACGGTTTGGACGTGTGCTCACACTTGATGGCGTGGTACAGACAACCCAAGGTGATGAATTTATATATCATGAAATGCTAACCCATGTGCCTATTCTGGCGCATGGCAATGCTCGTCATATTCTTATTGTTGGTGGTGGTGATGGGGGTATGGCTCGGGAAGTGCTGCGTCATCAATCTGTTGAAACCGTTACAATGGTTGAAATTGATGAGAGGGTTATCGCTTTTTCTAAAACCTATTTACCAAGCCTGTCTGATGGTGCTTTTGATGATCCCCGACTTAACTTGGTGATTGCCGATGGAGCAGATTTCATGATTGAGTCAGTTGATAAATTCGATGTTATTATCATTGATTCAACCGATCCGATTGGGCCGGGCGAGGCCCTATTTACTGATCATTTTTACAGCCATGCAAAAAATAGTCTTGCTGGTGGTGGGGTCATGGTAACTCAAAATGGTGTTCCCTTTTTGCAGCCTGATGAGTTGCGGAGCACGATGCACGCGTTTCAACGACTTTTTGTTGATTGGGGATGTTATACCGCTTGCATCCCGACATATGCGGGGGGACCAATGGCATTTGGCTGGGGAGCCCTGTCACCTGCGCCACGTAATGTGTCGGTTGATATGCTACGCGAACGGCTGACGGCTGCGAGACTTGATCTTGCCTATTACACGCCCGATGTGCACAAGGCTGCATTCAGCTTGCCGCGTTACATCGAGAAGCTTTTACCGTAAGTCTTTGCATTCAATATCGTTATGTTTTTCCGCAAATGAGTGCAAGCAGGCTGTAATAGTTTAGCAGATTTATTGGAAAAATGTGCCAATCTAGTTACAATAGTATTTGCCAATAACTTTTTGCGCGGTGAAGTCAAAAATTCTTTTTTTGCTGGCCAATTGTAGTCTTGCTAGCGCGATCTTGTTCTCAAACGGTTGCTAACCGTTTTCACTATTCTACTTCAGGGAGTAAAAAATTTATGTCTAGTCGTCTATTTACCCCAATTGAACTGTCCGGCCTTCAGCTTGCCAATCGCGTAGTTGTGGCGCCGATGTGTCAATACTCGGCTAATGAAGGAACAATGAGTGATTGGCATTTGGCCCATCTTGGCCAGTTTGCGATGACCGGGCCGGGGCTCATTATTATTGAAGCAACGGGTGTAGAAGCTGTTGGGCGGATTACCCATGGATGCTGTGGGCTTTATTCGGATGAAAATGAAGCTGCCATGAAGCGTGTGATCTCTTTTTGCAAATCTGTTGGTGATAGCAAAATTGGTATCCAGCTTGGCCATGCAGGTCGCAAGGCCTCAACCGAACGGCCATGGGAAGGTGGTAACGCCTTAAAAAGTGATGCTTGGCAAACTTGTGCGCCATCTGCAATCGCCTTTACTGATGGTTGGCACACCCCTAAAGCTCTCGAAGACGATGGCTTGGCTCGTGTTAAACAAGCATTTGTTAATGCAGCACAGCGTGCCGTTCGCATGGGAATAGAGGCGATCGAAATACACGGCGCGCATGGTTACTTATTGCATCAGTTTTTGTCACCAATCAGTAACCAGCGCACCGACAAATATGGTGGCTCTTTAGAAAATCGGATGCGGTACCCACTTGAAATATTTGATGCTGTCAAGGCGGTGGTGCCCTCTGACATGCCAATTCTTGTAAGGGTTTCAGCTACCGATTGGGTTGAGGGTGGCTGGGATATTGACCAGACAATTAAATTTGCCAAAGCCCTTGATGCGGCGGAGTGCGCGGCGATCCATGTTTCCAGTGGAGGTAATTCATTAGCCCAAAGAATTGAACTCGGATATGGTTACCAAACTGATTTAGCCAAAAAAATCCGTGATCAAGTAAAAATGCCGGTTATCGCGGTTGGCATGATCACCGACCCTATGCAGGCCGAAACAATCCTTCGAACTGGGCAGGCAGATCTTATCGCTCTTGCACGGGAATTTCTACGTGATCCACATTGGACATGGCGTGCGGCAAAGGCGCTGAGGAGCGCATCATCGGTGCCAGATCAATATGGGCGGGCGATGAGTTTTGATTAGTCGCCTTTGAAACGGTTAACTTGCTGCATTCCAAATCTGATGAGACACGAAAAAGGAGGATGCTGTCATAATGGCGGGCACTCAGGAAACTGCGGCCTCATATGCCATGCTGTGTCGTGATTGCGGCGCAACAGGGCATGTGGGCAGCTTTACTCCGATAGATACATGTCCTTCGTGTCATTCCTTGAATATACGGGTCCATCCAGATTTGTTTTCTCTCTCCATCGCACACGTAGATTGTGATGCTTTTTATGCGTCTATCGAGAAGCGAGACAACCCAGACCTTGCGGATAGGCCTGTGATCGTTGGCGGTGGTGATCGAGGCGTTGTTGCAGCGGCATGCTATATTGCTCGCCAGTTTGGGGTAAGATCTGCAATGCCGGCTTGGCAGGCTCTCAAAAAATGTCCAGATGCCGTGGTTATCCGACCGCGAATGGCGCATTATGTCGAAATTGGCCATCAAGTGCGCACAAAAATGCTTTCGCTAACCCCGCTCGTACAGCCACTTTCGATCGATGAAGCTTTCCTTGACCTGGCAGGAACTCAAAAACTGCATCGGGCTAGCCCGGCGGAAGCATTGCACCGCCTACAGCAAGATATCAAGCGTGATATTGGTATTACAGTTTCGATTGGTTTAAGTAGTACTAAATCTTTGGCAAAAATGGCATCTGACCGTGACAAGCCAGACGGTTTTTTCGTCATAGGCTCGGCTGAAGCCGAAGCATGGCTTGCCTCGCAGCCGATATCCGTTTTGTATGGTATTGGTAAATCAGCAGTTATGCGGCTAAACAGAATTGGTGTTTTTACCTGTGCTGATCTTGCAAAAGGGAAGGTGGAAAGAATCTCGACCGTCCTTGGGAGCCAAACCATGATGGTGATGAATTTGGCAAAAGGTATTGACCCAAGGCCAGTGGTTGCTGACCGGGAGGCAAAATCTGTTTCGAACGAGACTACTTTTTCACAAGATCTGTCAGATCTTAAATCACTGGAAACCGAGATGGAGGCTTTATGCCTTAAACTGTCATCGCGTCTGAAAGCCAAAGGCATTGCAGGTGGAACTGTGACTTTGAAATTGAAGCGGGCAAATCACCGTGTGATAACCCGAAGCCGGTCCCTGCCAAGCCGGATTGATAAGGCTTACCAATTGTTTGATATTGGCCGTGATCTCTTGATAAATGAAGTAGGAAATAATAATAAATTTAGATTGTTGGGAATAGGAGTTAATGATTTGGGTAAAGCATATGACGCGCGCTTGTTTGATCTTGATGGAGGCGAGGACAATAGACGTAATCGCTTGGAGGCGGCGGTTGATCGGTTGCATATAAAAATGGGGTCCAATGTGCTGCGCACGGGGCGACAATTTACAAAAGCCATCAAAGCTAAAAGAACAACTGACGAACAAATAAAACAGCCCAAATAATATCCAAAATAATTCTAAAGATAGCAATGGTGCTGCTATGGAAACCTCTGTTCGCTGTAATAGCCGAATGATTGCCCGTCTGATCGGCTGAGCACATGCTAATTCTGGGGTAAACTTTTATCAGATATTGACTGCGCGCTCTCATGAGTCATCTTTTCAATCGCATCGGCAACATGGCAGCCTTCAATGGCAGCCGCTCCGGCTTTTACCCTCAAGATATGGGCCACTGTGAGCACTTCAGAATGCGTGCTTCCATTAGGCGGATCAAATCGATAGGATGCGAGTTCAATCAATAGACCGAGCGGGTCGCGGAAATAAATAGAATCCATAAAGCCTCGATCTTTTGGACCAGAATGTTTTATTTTGCGTTCATCGAGCCGGTCCACAGCTTGCCAGAAACTTACCTGAGATATCGAAAACGCAAGATGGTGAACGTGGCCAGGATCCTGAGCCAAGCGTTGCATTTTTTTAGGTCGAGATTCATCGCAGAACACAGTGATCAACCGCCCATCGCCTGGATCAAAATAAAGATGGGCCTCTTGTGGGCTATCTAGGTTTGGCTGCTCAAAAATGAAGGGCATTCCAAGTAGACCTTCCCAGAAATCAATTGAGGTTTGCCGGTCAGCGCCATTCAAGGTGACATGATGAAGGCCTTGAGATTGAATTTTACGCATTTAACATACCTAATCTATTGCTTTGCCTTACCATCCAGCAGCACCAGTTTTGATAAATGTTCCGTTATTTAATTCGCGCATTGCTGTTTGTAACTCGGCTTGTGTGTTCATCACAATCGGCCCGTGCCAGGCAACTGGTTCACGAAGTGGAGCACCAGATATCAGAAGAAACCTTACACCCTGATCGCCTGAGGTTACTGTAACTTCATCCCCATGATCGAAGACAATTAACGTGCGGTTGCCTGATAAATCACGAATTTCCAACTCTTTTCCATCGAACTCCTTTTCAACCTTTATTCCAAATGGATCAGAGGCATCTTTAAAGCGTGCGCTGCCCTCAAAAATATAGGCGAAACCCTGACGCCTGGTATCGAAAGGAAACCGTTTAAAACATCGTGGAGGAAGGGTGATATCCAAATATTGTGGTTCTGCAGCAATGCCATCAACTGGACCGTTGTAACCGCGGTAATCACCAGCGATAATACGAATGCGGCTACCGTCATCATCAAGTAGCTCAGAAATTTCCTGCGATTTAATGTCTTGGTAACGAGGTGTCGTCATTTTCTGGGATGATGGCAAATTTGCCCAAAGCTGAAATCCGTGCATTGCGCCATCTTTATCGCCTTTTGGCATTTCCTGATGGATGATGCCTGAGCCGGCTGTCATCCATTGTACATCACCATCACCAAGCGTGCCGACATTGCCAAGGCTGTCGCCATGGTCAACAGTACCTTTTAACACGTAGGTAATTGTCTCAATACCGCGATGAGGGTGCCATGGGAACCCGTTTTGATATTGCTGCGGATCATCATTGCGAAAATCATCCATCATTAAAAACGGATCAAAGGAGCTGGTATCACCGAAGCCGAAAACCCGGTGCAAGTGAACGCCAGCCCCCTCCATTGCGGGGCGGGCTGTGCTGGACATTTTAACAGGGCGAATTGACATAACTACTCTCTTATCGATCCTATTGAAACTTGGTCGTCAAATAGAAAACTCTTTTTTAGTGACACGCGTTAGAGATAGTTGTTTTTTTCAGCTATTTGCAGATGACTGCGGGTAAAGAACTTTTGCACTCATAGCAATAATGAATTCGCCCCCTATCATGCGGGGATAAATTAGTTGTTGATTCTCAGCTGCTTAAATATTGTTTTATCGCTGGCTTCGGCGCATAAGCAAGAGGCTTGCGGAGTTTGAGGTAAAAATAGATTTTGAAATTATCTGATAATATATTTGGTGCCATCTTGATGACGGTTAGCCTGTTCTCGTTTGTTAGCAACGATGCGCTGATGAAATATCTGTTTCAAGCCATTTCTATTGAACAGGGTATCTTTTTACGTGGCCTAGTGTCAGTGCCATTGTTATTTGCCATCGCTTATGCGCGAAAAAGCCTTTTTATCCGTATTGATCGGCGTAATTGGAAGGTTGTATTGGTGCGGGCATTTTCCGAACTTGGCGCAACAATGGCCTTTCTGACGGCTTTATCCAAAATGCCACTCGCCAATGTTACAGCAATCCTCCAGTCGTTACCGCTCACCGTGACAATGTTTGCAGCGATCTTTTTTGGCGAGAAAGTTGGCTGGCGGCGTTGGAGTGCAATTTTAATTGGGTTTGTTGGCGTGCTGATCATCATCAGGCCGGGCGGCGAGGGCTTTAATCAATTCTCGGTCCTCGCGTTAATTGCTGTTGGTTTTATTACACTTCGTGATGCTATTACTCGCCGCCTCGACCCATCAGTACCATCATTATTTGTCGCACTTATCTCGGCGGTTCCAGTTTTGCTTTTTGGAGGCGGTATGTCGGTTGCAACAGGTTGGACACCAATGACGAGTGGCATGTACGGCACCATCACGCTGGCAGGAATTGCCATTACTGGCGGGCATCTTTTTGCGGTAATGGCGATGCGTAATGGTGAAATTAGTTTTGTCGCGCCATTCCGTTATACCGGTATGATTTGGGCAATCCTGTTTGGGTTTTTGTTATTTGGCGATTTGCCTGATATGACTACTATTTTTGGCACCGTCATAGTTGTTGGAATGGGTATCTATGCGCTCCACCGTGAACAGATACACCAAGTGGCCGCCACTCCCAAGCCCTAGCAATTTGCGATTGGTTACACAACTGGGCAACTGCCACCATCAACATTGATAGCTGTACCGTTAATATAGGATCCGGCATCTGATGCCAGAAATGTAGCCATATTGGCGAACTCTTCGGCTGTACCAAAACGATCTATGTTAAGCTGTTTGGCAGCATCCTCGTACCATTCTTCGAGGCTAAGGCCCCGCGTGTCAGCTGCGTGACGACGCTCCCACTGCTCACTTCTAATTCGACCAACAAGAAGCCCGTTGACAAGGATGTTGAAGCCTGCATTTTCCTTGGCAAGGACCTTGGTAAGTGCCATGCCAGCAGCACGGCTTACGGCAGTTGGCGCCCCCCCACCATTCGGCACTTTTGCTCCCAGATTCAGAACATTGATAATCCGGCCCCATTTGCGTGACCGCATGCCCGGGATAACAAGGCGGCATAAACGCACCGCTGAAAAGAGTTTTAAATCCAGGTCGTCTTGCCATATCTCGTCGCTTACTTCGAGAAAATCACCACGCTGGGATGTCCCAGCATTATTGACCAAGACATCAACATGGCCAAATGCGGCTTGTGTTTTGGCAATGACTTTTTCGCATTCTTCAGAATTACGAATGTCAGCTGATAGGGCAATAACTTTACCACTTGTGCCAGTTACCGCACCTTCGGCCTCAATTTCAGCCTTCGCGGCCGTCAGAACTTCGCTGCGTCGTGCAACAATGGAAACATTAGCACCAGAGGTAAGAAAGCTCTTAGCAATAGCTTTGCCTATACCGGCACTGCCACCAGTGATTAGGGCATTGCGTCCGTCAAGTCGTGCCTCCATTATTTATCCTCTCCTCTTGCAAAATCATTATTGATCAAAGTTTTTGACGGAACTAACAGTCGTCAACAGATAGCTCTTGCCCATTACATTAAAGCGTTTCTCTGAGATGCCAAGCGCTCCATTCTATTACATTTGCCAAATTTCGTATTTCTTATATGCCATTTCTAGACTTGTGGGGAATTCTCATGCTACGATTTGGTATGCCACACGATCATCACGACGATCACGCTCATTCCCTTTTGCCCCCTGAGCCAGCATTGCGGGTTAGGGCGCTTGAAACATTGTTGGTTCGCAAAGGGCTGGTTGATCCGGCCGCCATTGACGCAATCATTGATCAATACGAGCATCACATTGGTCCGCACATTGGAGCTAGCCTGATTGCGCGCGCTTGGAATGACCCTGAATTTAAAAAACAACTGGTAAATAATACCGACGGTATTCTGGCTGATATGGGGTTTGGCGGGCGCCAAGGAGAACATATCGTTGTGGTAGAAAACACACCCGCATGCCACAATCTGGTCGTTTGTACCTTGTGTAGCTGTTATCCATGGCCGGTACTTGGGGTGCCGCCAGCATGGTATAAATCTGATGCTTATCGTAGCCGGGCTGTGAGTGAACCGAGAGCAGTATTGTCAGAATTTGGCATCATCATCCCGCAAGATCAAAAGATCCGCGTTTGGGACTCAACTGCTGAAATCCGTTATCTAGTTCTGCCAATGCAGCCCAAAGCCAGTTTTGGCCTTGATCAAGCCGACTTGGTGGGCTGGGTGAGTCGCAATTCAATGATTGGTGCGGGTTTGCCGCAAGCCCCCACCGCAAATCGTCCCGTCGACTTATAGATAGAGGGTAGCGATGAAGTCATATCACGATATGGGGGGAGATCCAGCAGGACGAGTCACCCCTGACAAGCCGGGCGATCCAATTTTCGATCAACCATGGCATAAACGCGTTCTGGGGCTTACCGTGGCCGGGGGTGCAATGGGAAAATGGAGCATTGATACATCTCGGTTCTGGCGTGAAACACTGCCAAAGAGTGATTACCAATCTTTTACCTATTATGAAAAATGGCTGGCAGCTCTAACCAATCTTTTTGTAGCAAATGGGTTTTTATCCCGTGGTGAAATTGCCAACGGTGCCTATGACGGCCCGCAGCAACCACTATATAAAAAAGCACTGAAAGCCAGAGAGGTTCAACAGATGCTGGCAACCGGGTCAAAAGCCTCACGCCCGGCGACGGCCCAGCCCGCATTTTCGTTGGGACAAATTGTGAAGACCAAGCAGCCATCTGATACGATGCTGCAGAAGCCAGGTCACACCAGATTACCGTATTATGCAGCTGGAAAAACTGGAACTATATTATTTTATCATGGGCATCACGTCCTGCCAAACAGCAATGCGCATTTTCTCGGCGAACATCCCGAGCCTCTGTATTCAGTAGAGTTCTCCAGTATCGAGTTGTGGTCGCATACCGAGGGGAGGGGTGACAGTGTCATTGTTGATTGCTGGGAGAGCTATCTTGAGGCGGTGCCATGATAAGTACAGAGCGAGAACCAGAGCAAGCTTTTGCCGCACCATGGCATGCTGAAGTATTTGCCCTTGCGGTGCATCTCAACGAAGCGGGGCATTTTTGCTGGGCAGAATGGTCTGGGCGCTTTGGCAAAAATCTGGCTGGTGCGAGAAGTAATGTGGCTAGCGGTGATGGCCGGCAGGGACTTGATGGCAGCGAAGATTATTATCAGATCTGGTTGAAAACTCTTATTGAGATAATGCAGGAAAAAGGGATTGTTGATCTTAAAACGCTGGACGCTCTCAAGGCGCAATGGATTGATGCCTACACTCGGACACCGCATGGCCATCCTGTAACCTTGTGAGGTGGAAACATTTGTTGATTGCCCTGCCTGTTGTTAATTATGCTTTTTGCAGGGGGTTGTACACATTAGCATTCTTCTCTAAATACTGTACGAAAAGCCCCTGAAAACGACGCCGAAATTTGGCTAATCGCAGTACCTTGGAGGAATTGATGATCCTAAATCAAGAAGTAAAGAAGTGGGCCACTGATCTGCATATTTTCCTGCATAAGGCAGAAATGTTTTTACCAATGTCAAATAATGCAGAGGAATTTGTTGGAAAGGTTTTTAGTAATTTTGAGGAAAAGCCCCAGTTTTTGTCAAATGAAGAAGCAGAAGAGATGCTGCATGAATTATGGTCTGCTTATAAAGAGGGCCGACTAGATTGAGCCAAGAAAGTGTGTAAACGGTTATAAGGTCGTTGGGCCAAAATATGAGGTAAGGCCAACTGCCAGATTAATTTTTGCTATTTGTAATGTTCGCGCCTGTCTGCAAATTTTCGTACGCGCCGCCGCCACGCCTCATAGCTTCCACGTTTCAGATTTTGACGCATGATCCGCTTTACATCATCCGCACTTAACCCGTAAAGCCTCTCAATATCGCGGAAGCTCGTATGATCGCTAAGTGCCATCTCAATCACTTCATGAATATCAAAAGAATTTTTCGACAATTACAAATCCTGCATCATAAGGCTGGGTGATAAGGAACCAACTGACGGGCAAGTTTCAACACTTTTTCAGTATTATAATGATTGAAAAATAACCGTTTGAGCGTCGGAGTTTTTTCAGATTGCAAGAAAAATAGCAAGCACAAAGCTCCGAAGCGTTCTTAAAAAATGAATTTGATGAGAGCGTCCAGTTTCCGCTTATTGAGGAGTAATCATGGCGATCAAGGTAGCAATAATTGGGTTGGGCATAATGGGACGCCGGATGCTTTCCCATATGCGGCGCCATAACAACTTTGAACCAGATTATTTGTGGGATCCGAACCAATCTGCTTGTCAAAGGGCGAAGCTACTGGATTCAAAATCTTATATTATGGATAGCGCAAGCGATGCCATAAGCAAGGCTGACTTGGTTTACCTTGCTTGTCCTCCAGCTGTTCGCGAGCCCTACGCTCTCGAGGCAGCCGCAGCAGGCAAGGCCTTGTTTCTGGAGAAGCCGTTCGGCGTCAATATTGACGACAGCGCAAGAATGATGGGCCGTCTCAAATCCTTTGATGTTCCGGTAGCAGTGAATTTTACCCAAGCATCAGGGATAGCGTTGACCGATTTACTTGCTTCAAAAAAAAGGGGGGATATGGGTGACTTGCTTGGGGTCGATATTGTTGTCACTTACCCAGATTGGCCGCGTCTTTGGCAAAGGGATGCCGATTGGTTGAGGTTTCGCGCCGAGGGTGGCATGACCCGGGAGGTAATTTCCCACTTTCTGTTTTTCAGCGAACGTGTTTTAGGTCCGCTTTCCCTTCTTTCGGCACATACAACTTATCCCGAAGATTTGTCTTTGTGCGAAACCGCGGTCTTGGCGCGGCTAGTATCGGAAAAGAAACAGGAGGTGTCTATTCTGGCAACGATTGGCGGTGTTCAACCTGATCGACAGGAATTAACGGTAAAGGGAACGAAAACCAGCCGCCGTGTTAACAATTTTCATATAGATTCGATTAGTGACGGGGGTAATTTTACATCTTTGCGCGAGCCGCCAGCAGATCCGCGGGCAACAGGCCTTAAAGCGCAGCTTGATGATCTGTCGCTTCATCTTGCGTCGAAACCAAACAGGCTAGCGACAATGAATGAGGCGTTTCGCGTACAAACCCTTGTTGAGGGCATTCTTGCTGAAACCGGCAAACCACAGAATTAATTAAACAATGATTAGTAAAATCACAGCTGCTTAACTCACAATTTTTCAATGATTAATGGAAGTGAAATGGATGTTTTTAAAGCCTCTGAGGCCGAACTTAACTGGTTTTTAGCGCAAAATCTGAAACAATACTCTCGCCTTCGTAATTTTGATTTTGGGCCAGATAAACGCAACAATGTCTCGCAGCTCTCTAAATATATCTCGCATCGGGTGATAGACGAATATAACGTTGTTCGCGCAACGCTAGGTGTCAGCACGTTTGAACGGGCTGAAAAATTTATTCAAGAGGTATTTTGGCGCGTCTACTGGAAGGGTTGGTTAGAACACCGGCCAACGGTTTGGAGTGATTTTGTAGCGTTTGATCAGCAGGATAAATTAAGTAGCCAAAAAGATAATAAAAATTATCTGGCTGCCATTAATGGTGAGACTGGAATTGAATGCTTTGATTTCTGGGCACAGGAGCTTCGCAATACGAATTATTTACACAACCATGCCAGAATGTGGTTTGCAAGTATCTGGATTTTTACATTGGGCCTTCCTTGGCAAGCTGGCGCCCAGTTTTTCCTCAAACATCTGCTCGATGGTGATGCTGCGTCAAATACCCTTGGTTGGCGATGGGTTGCTGGTATTCAGACCATGGGAAAATGCTATCTCGCTCGGGCTGAAAATATTAGCAAATTTACGGGCGAACGTTTTGATAATGCTAGGCTGAATGAACGAGCTTTACCTTTGGCGGATGAAAAGGTTCATGTAGTCCAACCAATTGATTATGAGGTATCTACGAAACAGAAATTTGAAACACTGCTTATCATGGACACAAATCTTAACATGTTGACAAGAAATGAAACAAAAAATTACAAAAAGATATATGTCATGAGCCTTGCAAATGCTTCTCGGCAAATTGCGATTAGTCAGAGTGTTGTTGAGTTCAAGCAAAATCTCATTAAATCAGCGGCTCAAAAGCACCCGCACTGTGAAGTTTTAGATGCCAGGGAAGCCAAACAAGTATTGGGTAAAATGCCGGGGTGCGATGTTTGTTACCCGTTTATTGGAGAAAACTTGGATTTTTTACATCGGTCTAATGATGTTTGGAATATTGACCTTAATTTCCTCAGGCATCATGAAGACTTATTCTGCTGGCGATTTGCCACCAAGGGTTTTTTCAACTTCAAGAAAAATATTCCCGCTATCATTAAAACGCTCGCTTTGTCTTGAAAAAAAGGCTTGCTCGCACAAAATATTCAACATGGATGGTCAAGTCATTAAATAGAAAACCGGCTTATTTCTGAATGATGCGTGGAATTTTTTTTGTAAATTTTCTATGCTATATTCTTAACTTGATATTGGTATGCATTAGCGGTCAGGTTCGGGTCAGGGAATGCTGTTGAGCCGAAAGACGATTTTTGACCGATGATGAAGGGAGATGGATTATGTTGGTTGTGGTATCGCCTGCCAAGAAATTAAATATGCTGCCCGTAGATAATGTAGAGCCAACGCACCCCCTTTTTGGGCAGGATGCCTCGGAACTGGCGAGTGTTATGCAGGGTCTGAGTGTCGATAAGGTTAAATCGTTGATGGGGCTCAGCCAAAATTTGGCGCAGTTGAATGCTGATCGTTTTGCTCGTTTTGGTTCACAGGAGAGAAAGCCGGCAGCACTCGCATTTGCAGGTGATACATATCAGGGGCTGGAAGCGGCAACATTTGAGCCAGACGAAATGGCCTGGGCGCAAAATCATTTGCGCATTTTATCAGGTCTATATGGAGTTTTACGCCCGCTTGATGAGATTGAGCCATACCGGCTGGAAATGGGAACAAAGCTGGAAACAAATCGCGGACGGTCTCTTTATCAGTATTGGGGTAAAAAATTATCAAAAGCTCTCAACAAACAGGCAGAAGCAACAAAATCGACTTTACTGGTCAATTGTGCATCCAAAGAATATTTTGGTGCGGTTGATCTCGCCAGTTTAAAAATGCCGGTTGTCACGCCAATTTTTATGGAAAATAAAAATGGAACGCCAAAAATCGTTAGTTTTTATGCAAAAAAAGCTCGCGGTGCTATGGCACGTTTTGTCATGCAAAATAAGCTGACCGACTGTGAAGATTTAAAAGATTTTAGCACTGGTGGCTATCGTTATCAGGCGGAACTATCGGACACTGATAATCTGGTATTTACACGAAGTGCCGCGTAATTTCTTTGCCTCGGTAGTGAAGAGACAACAAGCACTTTGTTTATAAGCTATGTATTATGCTTGTCACAACGATATATGAACTGGTTATTAGTTGAACCAAAAAAATGGCAACTGAAACAAAATGAAATTGTTTGAATTTTTTACCAGCGTTTTCATCACCCTCGAGCATTGCATCGCGCTGCTTATTGATTATTGGTGTCACCACAAAGGCGTTTAGGACAAATCCCGTTGAAATAAAAATGGATAACAGCGCCATTTCCGCAACACCATCATAAGCGGCGACGGATGATGCCATGAGCGATAGTATGAGGCCAAAGATGAACATGCGGGGGAACAAAACCCGCAAGAAAGCTCCCGCAGCTTTCTGGGACAAGGTTTTGAAAACCGATTGTGCAACGACAGCGGAAAAAAAAACCATAAAGCCAATGATTGCGGCGTGAAAAATAACAGCAATTGATATCATTTATTACTATCCAAATAACAGTTGTGAAGGTCGGTTGGCGGAGCGCGCGTTAGTTCCACTAAAATCTATTGTTGCTAAGCTGAGCATCGACGTTTTTGCTATATTCATTGATGATTGCCTGTGCGGTTGCAACCCGGCAGTTGGCCTTTGTTTCACGCCGATCTTGTAATTGCAGAGATTTGCGGTCAAGCCGAAGACCGGAAAAATCTAGATGCTCAATGTATCTGGTCACAACATAGGACTGAGCAAGAATACGTCCATTCCGATAATAAAGCTCGAACGCGCAACCCTTGTCATCGGAAAAAATATAGAAAATTGTTTGTGAGGCTGCATGTTCGCAAATCAGCCCAGACTCTTGATCGCGAGGATAGTCCTCTCGCCATTTTCGTTCCGTGCATTGCCCTGCCCACACGGAAGCCGAGGAGAGAGAAAGAAACAAAGTAAAGAGCCCGATCAGCACTCCATTGAAAAAATTGCTTAGAGGATAATTTTCCGCATCCATAGGTTTCGATTCGTCAATTACGATTTAAAATTGTTAATTGCAGTTTGAAGATCATCCAGCTCACTGCAACCAAGCCAGCATATTTTGTCCAGCTTTCTCAGATTTTCCTCGGCTGCTGCCTTGTTACCCAGCATCAAGAACAATTCGCCCTGGTACTCGAGAGCGCCTTTGTGCTTTCCGTCTATTTTAAGTGCCTTACGATAATAAGCACCAGCTTTTTCCAAGTCACCAGTTTTTCGATGGGAAAATCCTAATAAATTATAAATATCAGTATCTTTTGGTTTTTTGCTATCGGCTAACATTAACAATGGGATTGCCTCTCGGTATTTACCTGATTTAATAATCTTGACCGCTTTCATGTAACTGGAGGGCATTTCAGCTGTTGTGCCGTAATCATCACCAGAACCGGCTGCAAATGTAGCGCCTGAGAACATCGTGACATTCAAACACAACAGAATTCGTAAAAGGGCTTTGTTAAGCATTCTTTCTCTCCAAGTCCTGCACCCTGAGATAGACAAAGGGTGTATTAAGAGGGTTACAGGGCGCCAAGCTCGGTTGTGTTCTAGCCAAAAAGGTTTTGGTTAACCAATCCGTGGCGATGCGATCGTTTCGCATATGGCGAGCAATCTAACATTATTCAAGGCCTTCATTTGACTCTTACTTTGGCAACGCTATGTTTCTGCAAAAAATCTAATTTTGGAGTGAAGCCTGAGCCAGGCCGTGCTGGTGCAGCGATCTTTCCTTTTCTCAAGAGAGTAATTTCAGGGGTTGAAAAATCTTCATCAAAAAACCGCTTGCTGGGAAATATGTCACTGGGATAGGCAACATTATCTTTAGTTGCCAATGCCAGGGATGGGCCCTGGCCAACAGCGGACTCGAGCATGCCACCAACCCAAACTGGAACGCCTTGATTTTTACAAAAATCATGGATTGCTATGGCATTGGTTAGTCCACCGACCCTGCTTGTTTTAATATTGATCCACTGACAAGCTTTAATTCTTATTGCCTTGGCAGCGCGGCTTAGGGAGGTGATGCTCTCATCGAGACAGATTGGTGTTTTTATTTGTTGTTGAAGTGCGGCGTGGTTGACAAGATCATCATAGGCAAGTGGCTGCTCAATCATTTTTAGCTCCAATTTATCAAGAGCACGAAACATCTCAATATCGTCGAGCGTAAACCCGCTGTTGCAATCAATATGCATGACGAGGTCGGGAAAATTAGAACGCACTCGTTCAATCATCTCTATGGTGCAAGTGCGATTAAATTTTAATTTTACTCTGGGAAAACCTTGATCAATGGCTTCAGCAACTCTGTTGATTAAAGCAGAAGTGCTGGACAAAACTGGGATATCCGCGCCAACTGCAACGGTTTGATTAACGCCGCCAATCAATGACCATAGAGGTTTGCCACATTCGAGAGCGCGTGCGTCCCACCACGCCGAGTCGAAGGCTGACCGCGTGAACTCATGACCTTTAAACTCCCGAAATAACGACTGTAGCTGGTCAGCTGATGATATCTCCTTGCCAACAATCTGTGCAGCAAAAACATCATGTGCTGCAGCAAAAGCGCCTTTTGTGTATTCAGAATTATATAGCGGTAGCGGTGCAGGAGCGCATTCGCCCCATCCGTCTACGCTGTCAAATTTCAAATTGACGAACAGGCTTTCAATATTGTCCTGTGACCCGTAAGCAGTCACCCATGGTTCAAGCAACGGCATGCGAACATGGTACAGATGAACTTCTCTAACTATCATACCGCTCACTCCTAACATTGCGAATGTTGCCTTGAGACTAGCACGATTTTGACCGCTTTCGCGATCAGATGTTTTTCAACATCATATAAGGTTTATAGACGAAGTCCTTTACAATGGGGCAAGAGCGCGCAGGTTTCAATTTTTGAGAGTCATTTCGGATTGGCATTTGTTAAGTTGTCGAGCGTTGGTTTAATTAGTCTGCGGGTTAACTTTCATAACGCGTCACACCGCGCCGCGTTGGATCTGTGGTTAATTCGGTGAACAAAGGATCGTGTGCCCGCTGTGAACAATTGTGCCTTGAGCATAAATGGCAACTGATTCCAATCTTGCTAAAGGTGTCATTAGCTGGCTTTTGAAACGTTGTCGTATAAACCAATTTGCTAGCATGTTTGATTTCGCAGCCTAACGAAATGGCTAGACGTCGATCCTGAGTTTGCATGGAATACACGGGACGCTCGGTTGTACGAGCAAGTGTAAAAAATCTCTCACCATCAGGTAGTTCAACGAATTGTGGTAATATGACTCCGGGAGTTCGAAAAGCTGTATGGAGATTCCAAACAGGGCAAGATCCCCCATATTCAGCGATGTTGAAGCTTGTTGCGTTGAATCTTTTGGTCACATTCCCGGCCTTGTCGACCCGTAAAAAGAAAAATGGCACGCCGCGTTTTGTCTCTCTTTGTAAGGTCGTCAAACGTTGGCAGACCTGTTCAAATGAGACCGCGAAGGCTGAACCCATTCGATCAATGTCATAGCCGCTTTGCTCTGCCATCGCATGTATTGCATCGTAAGGCATCAGGACAGCCGCTGCGAAATAGTTGGCTAGCTCGACATGGCAACGTTTTATGGCGGGTTTTGAGTCGATGTTAGTTTTGGAAGTGATGTCTTCTAAGATTTTGGATAATTCGACAAAACATATAACGTGTGCAAGTTGGAATGTACGATTTTGATAATCAAGCGCTTCAGATAATAGAATAACGCTTCTTTCAGCATCATATATCCGAAGGGATTCGCTCATTTCTTCGACGGGCTTTGTTTCCACTGTTATGCCGTGACGAGTAAAAAGGCGTTGTTTGAGGGTATTTTGCATTTCATATGGTTCACATGGCTCTTCTTCCCTCAACGCTTCAGCTGCTCGCTCCAATACATCAAAATGATTAAAATGGTCCCGAAAGAAATCATAAATAATTGTTTCGGGTGATGACGTAAGCAGCTCTTGAGGCATTCTCTCATTGCCAAGCCTCATGATGTTATCCATCGCTGTACGGTGGCTTTGATGCAGTTTTAAAAAATTTTGCACTAAAGAAGGTGCATGATCAATTGCGGCACGCAATTCTTCCAGGTCAGGTTGGTTGGCAGCAAATAAAGGGTCTTGGATTGAGTTGCGCAGGTCGGCGAGCAGGTTTGCGCTTTTGTCCATTACCACATCTCGCCAATCCACGTTGTAGTGATCAGCTAAAGCCATCAACACTGCAACGGAGAGGCTACGTTGATTTTTTTCTAAAAGGTTGATGTAGGCAGCGCTTACCCCTAATACCCTTGCCATCTCCACTTGTGTTTGCCCGTGTTCACGCCGTAATTGGCGCAATTGAGTTCCGACAAATGTTTTTTGCATCTTTGCCTCTATTATCCTTAATTGTGTCATTGCAGTTTTGCCAGATAAAAATTAACAAATTAACAAATTATGTCAATGTTAATTAAACAATAAACACAAAAACTCTAATTTGCGTGAAATTTTCTTTTTTTTAGTTGATGTTAATTCTGCTCTACAACGGAGGTAGCAATGATTGGTTACAAAACACTGGCCGTTCCTGGTCCTACAAATATGCCACACGAGGTGCAGCGTTCGATGCAAATCCCCTTGGAGGATCACCGCGCTCCTGATATTCCAGAATTCACGAAGCCTTTATTTTCCGACCTGAAAGATATTTTCCGCACCAACACAGGTGAGGTTTTTGTGTTTCCAGGGTCAGGGACAGGAGGATGGGAAGCCGCGATTAGCAATCTTTTGACTGCTGGTGACGGCGTTTTAACATCATCGTTTGGACAATTCTCAAGCTTGTGGGTCGATATGTGCCGGGATTACGGCATGGATGTTCACAATTGTGATGTTCCGTGGGGCGAGGGCGTTCCGTTAGATAAATATTATGATGTTCTGTCTAGCGACAAGGGGCATGCGATAAAAGCAGTGCTTGTTTGTCATAACGAGACCGCAACCGGGGTTACGAGTGATGTTTCTGGGGTGCGCCGTATTTTGGACGAATTGGGACACCCGGCGTTGCTTTTTGTCGACGGGGTGAGTTCCGTGGCCAGTCTTGACTTTAGGATGGATGAATGGGGTGTTGATGTAATTGTTTCTGGTTCACAGAAGGGTTTTATGCTCCCGACTGGACTGTGTATAATTGGAGTAAGCAGTAAAGCTCTAAATAATTGTTCTGGGTCTAGTGTGCCGTCAGGTTATTTCAATTTTCACCAAATGAAGAAAATGAATAACGATGGTTACTTTCCATATACGCCGGCAATGACTTTGATGCGCGGATTGCGAGCGTCGATAGATCTCTTGAATAATGAGGGCCTTTCTAATGTTGTAGCTCGTCATAACCGCCTAGCGAACGGGGTGCGCGCGGCTGTGGACGCCTGGGGCCTTCGTAATTGTGCAGTGGCACCAAAGTGGCATTCAGATACGGTGACAGCTATCGTTGTGCCCGAAACCCACGATGCAAATGACGTGATTAGCGCTGCTTATCACAATTATGGCGTGTCTCTAGGGGGCGGTTTAGGCAAGGTGGCTGGCAAGGTATTCCGTATTGGGCATCTTGGCTGGTTGAACGAGACCATGGTGCTGCGTGTACTTGGTGGTGTTGAAATGGCAATGCGCGATGTCGGGATCCCATTTCAGGCCGGATCTGGTGTGGGGGCTGCCGTCGAGTCCTACACTGACTCGCGTCAAAACTTGGCTCTAGCCGCGGAGTAACATCGCGGTTTTTTTGAAAAGCCTAAAAAAATTATTTGCGATGTTAAAGCGGCCAGTTTTTTGGTTGTTTTAACATCGTTTTTTGTTTCTAAGCTCATTTTTTGAAAAACAACTTTGAAATAGATGGAGGTTGTCTGTTTACGATTGCTTTTTTACCGGCTTTACTTTTTCTTAGGAGCATCGGTTCATATTTGGTCCAGTGACTTTGATATGGGGCTTTTACCGTGAAACCTTTAATGAAAAAATAGCAAGTTGGTTTGGAGCCTTCCTTTATGCATCAAAAAACTGACACTTGTATTATTGTTGGCGCAGGCAGTGGCTTAAGCGCCTCTCTTGCCAGGCTTTTTCGAACTAACGACATGGATGTTGTATTAGCTGCGCGAAATGTTGAAAAATTGAGGGGGTTTTCGGAAGAAATTGGTTGTGATTTGGTTCAATGTGACTCGTCTGATGCTGACCAAGTAAAAAAATTATTCAATCAGACTGACAAAATATTTGGCGCCCCCTCACTCGTCGTTTACAATCCGTCCGCAAGGATTCGGGGGGATATTACCAGTTTGGATCCCCAGCAAACAAAACTCGCTCTTGAGACCACTTGCTTTGGGGCTTTTTTGGTCGCTCAACAAGCGGCTATCCGGATGGTTTCAAAGGGCTCAGGAAGTATATTTTTTACAGGCGCCTCAGCGGGTGTAAAAGGCTTTGCCAATTCGTCAGTATTCGCGATGGGCAAGTTTGGATTGCGCGGGCTCGCGCAGTCTTTAGCAAGAGAGTTGCAGCCAAAAAACATTCATGTCGCTCATTTTGTTATTGATGGGGGAATTTCATCGGAGATACGTCCCGATAGTGGTGAACAAAATCTGTTAAATCCTGATGAAATTGCTAAGACATACTTAAGCTTTCATCGTCAAAACCGAAGCGCGTGGGCTTGGGAAATTGAACTTAGGCCTTGGCTAGAAAAATTTTGATTTTTTGAACTATCTCTTGGACTAGTCATTCTTGTTGTTTTGGGGCCGCTTTTTGAAAAGAGGAATTCCGTCTGGCAAATCATGAAAAGGCTGAGCATCACAGGTAAATATTGCTGCCTGAGGTATGAATGCAGAGGGGTTGTCCATTGTGCCAACCTTTACAATCATTGAATTTGGGCGGGCAGGGCTTTCCGTTCCAATTGCTGTGCCACAGTTCTCACAAAAGTGCCGTGTAACTGCTATATCGATATCTTGTCGGGTAAATTTTTTGGGTTTCCCTGAAACATAATTGAATGACTCTTTTGGGAATGCCATCACAGTATTTGGGTTCCCCCCTGTGATATATTGACACTCTCTGCAGTGACATTGAAAAGCAGCTTCCGCTTGTTCTTCAATCTCGTATTTAATAATGCCGCAATAGCAACGCCCTTTTGTTTTCATCAGAAATCTCCCACTGGTAAAATTAACGATTGGTATCGCAAAATAAAAAGCCAGCAAAAAAACTGACGT
>CACEJY010000021.1 GCA_902559985.1 uncultured SAR116 cluster alpha proteobacterium
CAATGTTAGCGGCTATGGCGGTGGTGGTGTTGACGTCGTTATGTCTGTTGACCAAGTTGCAAAAGAAGCAGCTTCCATCGCGGCAAGAGCCCCATCAACAAAAAAATTAGATAAACTCGCAACTGGCGAGACATACCTAACCATCAATAATCTCCGCGCCGGATATGGCAAAATGGAAATTTTGCACAATTTCAACCTTCGCATTGGTCGTGGACAATCCTTGTGCTTAATTGGACCGAATGGAGCAGGGAAATCAACGGTGCTCCACTCAATCTTTGGGTTTACCAACATTTTTGCTGGCTCAATCATAATCGATGGTTTGGATGTAACGTCATTAACACCGTCGCAAAAGCTTGCCCAGGCCGGTATCGCCTACATCTTGCAAGACAAGTCAGTGTTTCCACAAATGACTGTTGAAGAAAACCTTTTGATGGGTGGTTTTCTTAAAGACCGTCCGGCTGAGGCAAAAGCCGCTGCTGAAATGGTTTTTGACAAGTATAGTCGCCTTGCCGATCGTCGAGATAAGCCCGCTGGCGTTTTGTCTGGTGGGGAGCGTCGTTTGCTAGAAATTTCGCGTGCTTTAGTGATGCAACCTCAAGTACTTCTTGTTGATGAGCCTTCAATCGGTCTAGAGCCGCGTTTTATTGATATGGTGTTTGGTATACTCGATGATCTTCAGAAAAAGGATGGTAAAACTATTATCATGGTGGAACAAAACGCTAAGAAGGGTCTCGCTTTTGCTGACATTGGTTATGTTCTTGTATCCGGTGAAACGGCGATTGCTGACTCCGGCAATGACCTTTTGGAAAATCCAGATGTTGGTCGGCTGTTCCTTGGCGGATAGAGGTCCCCAAATCTATTACAAAAAAAACACTGTATGCTGATTTGCAGTGTTTTTTAACCTGATGGAATGCCATTAATCAAAGCTTGGCAATTAGCAAGCCGCATGATTAACTAACGATCAAGATAACGCAATTGGTGCCATTGTATTGTTGGGGACTATATCTTTTTGGGACTGTTTGATTAGTTATCTTTCCTACCATTTGGTGATAAATGTTATCTGGTGATCGTCCAAAACATCTATTAGCCCTTGTCAGCTGTGCTGGTATTTTGGCATTGCTCAGCTTTGCGCTATGGCCTGTATTTCTGACTAAATTGGGTCAAGAATGGGGTCTTACTAATACTGATATTGGCTGGATCAGCGGTGCTTATTTCTTCGGCTATCTGATGGCAACGCCGGTTCTTGTTGGGTTGACTGACCGAGTGGATGCGCGGCTGGTTTTCCTTGGTGGTTGCGCCTTTAGCTCGGTGGGTTGTTTTTTATTTGCTACAAACGCAGTTAATTTCTGGTCGGCGGCCATGGCGTGGATGTTGGTTGGAGCCGGCCTAGCCGGCACCTATATGCCGGGCCTACAAATATTAAATGCGCGGTTTGATAATAAAGCACGCGTCCGCGCGGTGCCCTGGTATACCGCTTGTTTTGGAATTGGAACTGGGGGATCATTTGCTTTAATGGGAGTTTTTCTGGCCTATGCTGATTACCGGATTGCCGCGCTGATTAGCAGTGTGGGTGCAATTATTGCGGCTTTGCTGGTTCTGTTTTTTGTGCAGCCACATCCAGCGCAGCCCTGTTCTGGAACCACGAAGAAACGTCACCCCCTGAATTTGCAGCCTGCGTTTCAAAAACCAGTAGCGCTAGGTTATATCTTTGCCTACGGTGCACATACTTATGAATTATTTGCCTATCGTACATGGAGTTTTGCGCTTCTTATATTCCTAGCGGGACGTGTTGATACGCCATTTGGTATTGGTTCGGTTACAATTATTGTCAGCCTGATTACCGTCACCGGTCTGTTGGCATCCTTGGTGGGAGCACACATATGTCTTGCATTAGGCCGGCACCGGGTAATTGCGCTGATTGGCGCTGCATCAGTTGGGATGAGCTGTTTTGCCGCCTTTAGCCTTGATGGCCCGATATGGTTGGCAATTACTAGTTTATGGGTCTATAACGTTTTTATCATGCTAGATTCGGGGGCGTTGACGACTGGAACCGTTGAAGCTGGCGATGCGGATGATCGCGGGGCGCTGCTGGCGGTTCATTCTATGATTGGCTTCGGTGGTGGCGCGCTCGGTGGGCCTGTTGTTGGCTATGTTCTTGATCACACAGGCGGGGCTAGCACAATTGACGCATGGTTTTACGCTGTTTTGGCAATGGGGGCCGGGTCAGTATTTGTATTTTTCGTACAACGGCATTTCTGGCGCCGGGTACCTAAGCATTAGTATCGGGGAATTAAGGGGCCAGATACAAGCGTCAATATTTATCGCCGTCGTTTCAATGTGCCTTGACCGCCTTGCGGGGATGCATTGCTTTTTCGACTGCTGCGTTTTTTTGGCATAGCATTTTGCCGTGATGCGCCACTTTTTGGCTGATCTGATCTGCGCATACTAGACGATGGTTTGTCACCGAAATTCGGCCGCTTGTTAAAGACTGGTTTACTGCCGAAAGGTTTTTTATCGCGTTTAGGGGCACCTGCGTGGGATGGTGATGAACTTCTCTTTTCAGGTTGCTGGTCACGGCGTGGAGTAGCTTTGTCACGCGGGGATTTGGTGGCAAATCGTTTTTTAACAAATGGTTTACCGTCCTGAATTGGCTTACCATCGCGACTCAGCCTTTCATCACGATTGGCCCGAATAGGATGCCTACCCTCTGATTTAGATGATTTTTTCCCGCGTGAGGGTTTGCCTTCGTGCGGATTTTTATCGCTAAAATGCTTTTTGCCAGAAGGTTTTTTGAGTTCCGATGGTTTATTGCCTCGAGCTAGCCGCTCATCATAAGGGCTTTTGCGACGATCCCTATCACGGGGAGTCTTTGTGCGCGTATCATGACTGATAGATGAATGCCGGGTCACTTGAGAGGGGCGACGCCTGCTGCGTTGGGGCATGATGCCAGATTTGAAATCAGTGACAACGGTACCATCGAGTTCAAAAAGCTCAACCCTTGCGCCAACGACTGAAATAATGGCGCGAAGTTTATGCCGTTCATCAGGAGCACAAAAGGAAACGGCAAGACCGCCAAGACCCGCCCGCCCGGTGCGTCCAATTCGGTGAACATATGCCTCGGGTGTGTCGGTAAGATCAAAATTAATTACATGACTAAGACCAGCGACATCAATACCACGTGCGGCAACATCGGTTGCGATTAAGGCGCGCAACTCACCACTGCGAAAATTTCGGATTACTTTTTGCCGCAGGGTCTGGCGCATGTCGCCGTGAAGCGCATCTATCGCAAAGCCACGAACACTCATAAACTTAGCTAGCGTATCGGCGCGGCGTTTAGTGCGCACAAAAATAAGGGTTTGGCCAGTATTTTTCTCATTTAGGATATCGCACAGCCGATCGCGTTTTTCGCTCTCGGCCATTAACGTAACATGTTGTGTCACCTTATCTGCTGTAATGCCCGTTTGCGGGGCCTTGATATGAACCGGATTGGTCAAGAACTCATCAGCTAGTTTTGCAATTTCAGGCGGCATGGTTGCCGAAAACAGCATGGTTTGCCGTTTGTGTGGCAAGCTAGACGCGATCCGTTTGATGGGGGGGTAGAATCCTAAATCAAGCATATGGTCAGCCTCATCAAGAACAAAATGAGTAATGCCACTTGGATCAAAGGCACCGCGATCCATCAAATCCTCCAGACGACCCGGCGTTGCAACAACAATATCAACACCACGACGAAGCCCCTTGATCTGGGGCTCATAGCGAGCACCGCCAAACACCGCTAGGTGGCGAATGTTTAGATCGGCTGATAGCTTACGAACATTTTGTTCAATCTGGTTTGCAAGCTCGCGCGTTGGGGCAAGGATTAATGCTTTTGGAGGTTGGCCAGCCCGAACTGCAGAACCGTAACCAAGCTGGGTAATGATCGGGAGCAGAAAAGCCGCCGTTTTTCCTGTACCGGTTTGTGCAAGGCCAATCAGATCTTTTCCTTCCAGTAATGTTGGAATCGACATTGCCTGAATAGGTGTTGGTGTGATTAAGCCCTCACGCGCCAGAGTGGCAAGCATGAGCTCGGAAAATTCAAAGTTGTCAAAGCTGACAGCCGAGGATGGGGCCAAGTTTTCGGCAAAGTCTTGATTTGTATCTGACATTAGTATGTTTTCTAGCGCTTAGCTCGTCGCGATGGTAGCCTCGCTCTTAGCGCGCCACATGATAGGCGGGTTTATGCGCCCTGGCGCGTCATTTGTCAATAAATGGTATTTATATGGTAGTTGGCATTTTGGGATGATTTCTGGCATAAAGGGCGTGTGGTCCCTAAGCTTATCTGCATAGAGCGACAGATTCCTAACTTATAGTGTTCACATGAACTAAGATTGACCAGAAATAGACAAAGTATTGTTATTGATTATACTGACTTTGTGAGTGGTCTTGTAGCTCATCTGGATAGAGCACCTGATTCCTAATCAGGGGGTAGTAGGTTCGAGTCCTATCAAGACCACCACCTCCAAAAGCCCCATATTTGCGTTCAAATCTCTTGTTTGCTTTCGTCGCGATTGTCGCAACTTTCAAGTTATATAAAGCTAGTCTATGCATTGATACAAAGCACGTTGTGGGTTGTTAAGTCGAAACCCCTCCTAAAAACTAACGGGCAGTCTCTCCGCACGTATTCCTTCAAGCCAGACGTCGAGAAATAAAAGCTGAGCAATAATTTTGGGCAGCTGATGGTCTTGGTTACTTGTCTCCAGAAAAGTTCCAACCACTTTTCTTATCATTGACTGGTCAGCATATTTACCGATAGCACTAGAGTTACTGCATAGATTTAGTACGAAGGGCTTTAAAATTTGTTCGTCGCGCATCCATTGGTCTAGTGGTAAAGGCAAACCTTGTTTTCGGCGATAAATAAGTTCTCTCGGCAGCCATTCCTCCGCAACTTTTTTAAGTAATGGTTTTGTTTCTCCTCCCGGAAGCCGATACCTCATGGGAATTTTATTAATTTTTTTGCTTAATGGTAGGTGAGCAAATGGAGTGCGAGTCTCAATTGAGTGCGCCATTGCGACTTTATCTTGTCTTAATAAAAGGGTTCTAAGATAAACTAGTTGATCAGCTGCGGCGATTTTATTTCCAAATCCCACTACTTGATCAAGTTGGTTGCCGTAGGAAGAATTTATGTGTAAATCAGGAAAACACTTTAGCATAAGATTGTGATCATGGAGTAATTGCACCACGAGCGCTGGGTGAAGGTTTTTAAAACGCTCAAGCGAGTGAAGCTTTGACCAACGTTTGATAATTGCACTCGGGATAATTTTGGATAATACCCCTCGTAGGTTGTTTTTTCCAATTTCTGAGTAACGGCCATAGCCACCGAATAATTCGTCCGCCCCCTCGCCTACCAAGCATACTTTATGCTTCGACTGGATTTGGGCGTATAATGATTTTAAAAAGACGCAACCTGCATGCGCTGTTGGGACTTCTAGGCTCTGGATTGTCGAATAAAGTCCTTCAGCAAAATCTTTGCCGGTTAAACGGAGCTCCGTATGTGCGGTATTGTATTTGTTCACGACAAGTAATTGATACCCACTTTCATCATGTCTCTTGTCGTCAAGCGATATACCAAAAGTGTTTATTCTCGTTGAAGTGTTCTCAGCAGCAATGGCAGTGATCAAACTGGAATCAACTCCCCCCGAGAGTGATATTGAAAAACCAACATCACTTTGAAGATGAGATTTTACACTCTCGATGATGCCGCCTCGCGTAATAGAGATAGCGTCATTAGCTGTGATTGAGTAATCCGGTTCAAAACTCGTCAAAATATCCTGGGAGGTTTTTTTTATCACCTTGCCCGTTGTCAAGTCGAAGCTTACTGTCGTTCCTCCCGGTAGCATATCAATACCCGCGAATCCGCTCCGTGGACTCATAGGATTACGCATAATGAGTATGTCAGTTAGCGCTTCTTCATCGACATTAGTTCCAGACACTCTTCGGAGGGGGCGGACTTCGCTCGCGAACCCCATAAGGCCATTTTTTTTTGTAAAATATAGTGGCTTAATTCCAAGCGGGTCTCTCGCCACAAATCCTTTTTTTTCTTTGCTATCCCAGATAACAAAAGCGTACATTCCCTCAAGTTTTTGGACGATGTCGTCCCCCCACAGCATGAATCCTTTCAAAACCACCTCAGTGTCAGACTCGGAAAAGAAAACCATCCCAGCCTTCTCAATTTCCTTTCTTATTTGCCTAAAATTATAAATTTCACCGTTAAAAACAATATTAAAGCGACTGCTCTCGTCAGACATGGGTTGATTTGAATTTGGGCCCGGATCAAGTATTGATAGTCGTCGGAATACCATGGCACAATCATTATCAAGATACTTCCCACCGCTATCAGGACCCCGGTGGTGCAAATCATTGTTTACCATTTCAAGCGAATTGGCAGGAAAAGGTCTATCTTTCTCGAAAAAAGCCGCAAAACCACACATATTTACTCGGACCCTTCTAAAGTTTTGTACCTTCGGCTACTTTATCGATGTGCATTTTGAAAACCTGCGCAGTTTATTCCTAACCTACAGGTTTCACAAGTGATTCGCAATATATCAATAATAACAATGTATTAGATTGATATAAATAAGAACGAATCTTTATGTGAACGATATGTGAAACAAAACTGAACAGAAATAGACAAAGGATTGTTATTGATTATACTCATCCTTAAGCGGTCTTGTAGCTCATCTGGATAGAGCACCTGATTCCTAATCAAGGGGTAGTAGATTCGACTCCTATCAAGACCACCATTTGACAGGGCGCTAATCACTATCACCCAATTTTAACCAGCGATCATGATATGAGGAGGGTTTGGCGACATTTATGGCAATTGAATCAGAAAGTGATATTGATTATTTGTCCCTGGCTCGTAGTCTAGAAAAACCAGTGCGAGAAGCAGGCCAGGCCATTTTGGATATTTATCAACAAGGTTCAGCGGTCCAGATAAAGGATGACGGTAGTCCGGTAACCAAAGCTGACCTTGCGTCAGAGGCAATTTTACTGCCTGCAATATCAGTTGCCGCACCATCCATTCAAATTGTCTCCGAGGAAAATGCTACCAGTCATGGATTTGCAGCTACTGACCGCTTTTTTCTGGTTGACCCGTTGGATGGTACAAAGGAATTTCTTAAGGCAGATAATAAAGGTGCGTTCACTGTCAACATTGGCCTTGTTGAGGGTGAGGTGCCTGTGATGGGAATCGTTTATGCCCCGGCTTTAGACCGACTTTTTTTTGGTGCGCAGGATGCGGGCGCGTTTGAAATGCGCGGTGATGTTTGCCGAAAGATTGAAGTCCGGAAGCCGCCTGCAGACGGTTGGACTGCGGTAGCCAGCGCGTCTCATCGAGATAAAGCTACCAATGATTGGTTGCAAGCCCATGGCATTGGCAAAACCATTGCAATTGGGTCATCTTTAAAATTTTGTTTGATTGCTGCCGGTGAAGCGGATGCCTATCCGCGTTATGGTCCAACAATGGAGTGGGATACAGCGGCGGCGGATGCTATATTGCGAGCTGCGGGTGGGCGCGTTTTGACCGCGAATGGACAAGTGCTCGGCTATGGTAAGCCGCGCTATCGCAATACTTCGTTTTTTGACTTTGGCAGTGGATCACCTGCTTTATTCCAAAAGAAGATACCCTATGATTATTGATTGTCACGGCCATTACACAACAACACCACCCCAGATCGAGGCCTATCGTAATAAACAGCGTGCCCTTCTGGCTAAGGACCAAAATCACATTTTTTCAAAGGGGCACGTAACAATTTCAGATGATGAAATCCGTGAATCTATTGTCAATAACCAGTTGAAAGTACAGAAAGATCGGGGTACTGATGTCACCATTTTTTCACCGCGGGCCAGCTGGATGGGACACGATCTTGGCAATGCAAGTACATCAGCAGCGTGGACCGTGATTTGTAATGACTTGATCCGCCGGGTGTGTGATCTCTTCCCAAGAAATTTCGCACCAGTATGCCAACTACCGCAGAGCCCTGGAACATCACTTGACGCCAGCATCACCGAATTAACGCGTTGTGTTGAGGAAATGGGATTTATTGGCTGTAATCTGAATCCTGACCCATCTGGTGGGTTTTGGAAAGATCCTCGCCTTGGTGACCGGTATTGGTATCCATTCTATGAAAAAATGATTGAACTAGGTGTGCCAGCCATGATCCATGTTTCGGGTGCGTGCCAGCATTCGTTGGACACAACATCCAGTTTTTACCTTGGGGCTGATACAACGGCATTTACCCAGCTTTTATTTTCGGATGTTTTTATCGACTTTCCAGATTTGAAATTGATCATTCCCCATGGGGGAGGTGCGGTTCCATATCATTGGGGTCGGTTCCGTGGCATCGTTCAGGATCGTGGCCTTGGTGATCTTGATGAACGAGTGCTTGGCAATATCTATTTCGACACATGCGTTTATCATCAACGTGGCATTGACCTGTTGCTGGATGTCATCCCCACCAAAAACATTCTTTTTGCATCCGAGATGATTGGTGCAGTGCGTGGTATCGATCCTAGGACTGGCCATTATTATGATGATACCAAAAGGTATATTGACGGGAACAAAGTTCTTGGTGCTGAGGCCAAACAAGCGATTTTTGAGGGTAATGCGCGGCATGTTTTCAGCCGATTAAGCCTCTAATAGTTAAAGCTAGCTGCTGAAATAATGCGCTTCGAGGGACCGACAAATTTCGTGATAAATTGGTAGGTGCATCTCTTGAATACGAGACACATCATCAGATGGAACGTCAATCAGAACATCGCAATGTGGGGCCAGTAGACCGCCACCCTCCCCAGTAAGGCCAATCACGGTTATACGTTTTGCCCGTGCAACTTTGGCGGCCAATACAACGTTTCTAGAATTGCCGGATGTGGATATGGCAAGGAGGATATCACCAGCCATGCCAAGCCCCCATATTTGTTGTGCAAAGATGATATCACCATCAAGATCATTCGCTATTGCCGTAATTAAGGATGAATGGCTGACAAGCGATAAAGCTGGGAGGCCATATTGAAGTTTCTCGCCAAGAAAAACCGTATCTTCGCCACAGGTTGTGGCCAAATGGTCTTGGTCCTTAGATGATAATGACCTAGGCGAACAAAAGCCCTTCATTAATTCGCCAACAATATGTTCACAATCGGCCGCGCTTCCACCATTACCGCAAATCATTAATTTGCCCCCAGTGTCATAGCAGGCAATCAGCCTTTCAATAGCTGCATCAATTTTGATCTGCTTGCCATGATCGCTAAAACTTTCTTGTTTACTCATCTGGGTCCCCTTGAAACCATCGGTAGGCGAATTACCCTAAGGAAAATCTACTATTAGGATATCGAAGTAAAAGTGCAATTAATACCCCTGCTATCCTATAGCGCAATTATCAATTAATCTGGTTGATCCGAGCCATATGGCGACAAAAACTCGGCTAGTAGCTGTTGGTTTGTCACAAGGTTGGAAATCATCTGGCTCGCGAAGATCAAAATAATCAATCTTACCAAATCCAGCTTTTTGCAACTGGTCTTTTGCTTCATCTATGGCAGCGGTAATGTCTGTTCCGCTGTTAATAAGTGCAATTGTGTGTTGCATCTGGGCATATATCTTTGGTGCAAGCCGCCGCTGTGCTGGGGTTAAGTATTGATTGCGCGATGATAGGGCTAGCCCATCTGCCTCACGGATTGTTGGGTGTGCTAATATGCTGATATTTATATCAAGATCGCGAACCATCTGGCGAATAACTGCGAGTTGTTGAAAATCCTTCTCTCCAAAAATCGCAAAATCAGCGGGAATATGATTGAATAGTTTGGACACAACCGTGGCGACACCGCCGAAAAAATGTGGTCTCGCCTCTCCTTCCATTGGCAATGCAACTCCACTTGGGATGATATTGGTTGCATGGGCAGCATCATAAAGGCTGGTTGGTGCATAGATTACATCGCACCCACCTTCAGCGGCAATGACAGCACAGTCGGCATCAAGTGTGCGGGGATAGCTATCAAAATCTTCATCAGTCCCGAATTGTGTGGGATTTACAAAGATGCTGACAACAACACGTTCGGCGGTTTTGCGTGCGCGCTCAATCAGCGCTAAATGTCCCTGATGAATGTTGCCCATAGTGGGGACAAGACATACCGTTTCACCCAATCCTTGCCATGCTTTTGTGACAGCAACCATATCAGTTTTTTTATGCAGAATTTTCATTTAGCCGCCTTGCTGCTTGCTGAGTCTTTTTTGTTGAAAAAAAGATGGTCTTTGGATGGGAAACTGCCATCGATCACAGCTGCGCAGTAGCATTCTACGGCCCTTGAGATTTCATCTTGCAGGTTGGTAAATTTACGAACAAATTTTGGAGTAAATGCATCATATAGACCAAGCATGTCATCTGTCACAAGAATTTGCCCGTCACAGGCTGCGGATGCCCCAATTCCAATAGTGAGCACTTTAGACAATTTTGCAATCGATGCGGCGACAGGCTCAACAATGCCTTCCATGACAACACCAAAAACACCGGCATCAGCCAGCGCATCAGAGTCAATGTGCAATTGGCTAACTTCATCAGGGGTACGGCCTGTAATACGAAAGTTCTTACCCGCGACCGTGCGCTGCGGCAATAACCCGATATGTCCTAGAACGGGAATACCAGACTCAACAAGGCATTTAACATGGGGTGCGAAGTCAGCACCACCCTCAAGCTTGACCGCATCAGCACCAGTTTTAGTTATGACTTCATTGGCGCTAACCAACGCTTGTTCCGGGCTAGTTTCATAGCTGCCTGATGGCAAATCAATCACTACAAGTGCCGATTTCCGCCGCCGCATAACTGCCTGACCATGCCGAATCATCGTGTTAATATCCACATTTTGCGTATTGTCCATCCCATAGACAACCATCCCAACTGAGTCTCCTACAAGAAGCAGATCGCAATGTGGATCAAGCACCTTTGCCATGGGCGCGCTATAAGCGGTCAGGCAAACAATCTTGCGCTGGCCTTTAAGAGCAACAAAGTCATTGATTGTGGGTTTTCCAAGCATTGAGTTAAACTCATTACAGGTGGAGATGTTTAGGTTGCCATTCATTAAACAGGCAAATGTTTAAATAGTCGAATACGGGTAACATATATTCCCATACCGATCGATAGATTTTTATCGGGTTTTCGGTTTGGCTTGTTACTTGACCTAAGCCTTACCAATGCTAGCATAATGACTAAAATCTTTTACATGCCCATGATATTTGTGCAGGTTGAACGCGGCCGGCAATGTATGTCAGGGTTTTTCGCTTCGGTTAATAGGCAACCCTCCGGTACAAACTTTTTTCTAATTTACAAGGACCGTCATGACCCAACCAACAATAATCATGGCTGCACCAAATGGTGCACGTAAAGTCAAAACTGATCATCCGGCAATGCCGGTTACCATCATGGAAACAATTGTCGCTGCCAAGGAATGCCATGCCGCCGGTGCTAGCATACTGCATGCGCATGTGCGTGATGATGATGGTAAGCACCTTCTCGACACAGGGCGGTACCAAACTTTATTGGATGGGTTACGAACCGAAGTGCCTAATATGCTGGTCCAGATCACAACCGAGGCGGTTGGCATCTATACCCCACAGCAGCAGTCCAAATTGGTTTTTGATTTAAAACCAGATTTTGTGTCTGTTGGATTTCGCGAAATGATTGGTGATGGTAGTCAAATTGCGCGCGACCACGCCACCCATTTTTATCACCATAGCCTGGATGGCCAAATTCATATTCAGCATATCTTATATGATGTTGATGATCTTGCACGGTTCCGAAAGGCAATGGCAGAAGGCATTCTGCCAACAGCGCGCCCACATGTGTTACTAGTTCTGGGTCGCTACAGCGGTAATTTTCAATCTGATCCGAAAGAAATGGGGCCGTTTATCGCTGATGGATTGCCGGACATGGCAAGTTGGTCAATATGCGCTTTTGGCTATCGTGAATTTGATGTGATGATTGAGGCTATAAAAAATGGCGGTCACTGTCGGGTTGGCTTTGAAAATAATCTTCACTTAAGGGATGGAACCCTGGCTTCAACAAGCGCTGATCTTGTTCGGCAACTTGCAGATGCCTGCCAACCAGCAACAAGAGAGGAAACGCTGAGGATATTCGCCCTATAGCCCCGGCCGGCCGTTAAATCCTTTTCATTATAGATAACTATTCCGCGGCGTGTTGTTCCCAAAACTCCATTGGTGGGCAGCTACAAATTAATGAACGATCGCCAAGAGCGTTGTTTACCCGGTTCACTGGCGGCCAATATTTATTTTTCTGTTGATTGCCTTCAGGGTCTCCAGCCTGTTTTCGGCTATAGGGATGGGTCCAGTCATCCTGCATTATATCATCGGAAGTATGCGGTGCATTCACCAGTGGATTGTCATCTCGCGGCCAGACTCCAATGGCAACATTTTTAATTTCATTAGCAATAGCAATCATCGCATCACAGAGTCTGTCTATCTCGGCAAGTGACTCAGACTCTGTTGGCTCAATCATTAATGTGCCGGCCACAGGAAATGACATCGTTGGGGCATGAAAACCGTAATCGATAAGGCGCTTGGCAATATCTTCATTGCTAATGCCATGTGCACCCTGAATTTGGCGTATGTCAATGATACATTCATGCGCAACGCGGCCACTGCGTCCGGTATATAAAATCGGGTATGCATCGCGCAGACGGTGAACAATATAGTTTGCAGAAAGAATAGCTGATGCCGTTGCTTTTGCCAGACCATCTGGTCCCATCATGCGAATATAGGCATAAGTGATAGGCAGAATGCCGGCAGATCCGAATGGGGTAGCACTTACAGCGTACTCACTGTCAAGCGGTGATCCTGGTAAGAAAGGAGCAAGATGAGCCGCCACACCAATAGGCCCAACACCCGGGCCGCCGCCGCCATGCGGAATGCAAAATGTCTTATGTAAATTCAAATGACTGACATCGGCACCAAAATGAGGTGGGGCACAATAGCCAACAAGGGCGTTTAAATTTGCACCATCTACATAAACCTGCCCACCAGCCTTGTGGGTGATATCGCATATTTCGGCAATGGATTCTTCAAATACTCCATGGGTTGATGGGTAGGTTACCATTAAGGCGGAGAGCTTGTCTTTATACTGGATCGCCTTTGCCTGGAGATCATCAAGGTCAACATTGCCATCTGCATCGCATTTTACCACTACAACTTTCATTCCGGCCATTGCTGCTGATGCTGGATTAGTGCCATGTGCAGAGGACGGAATAAGACAAACATCCCTGTCAGGTTCACCGCGAGATTTATGGAAACGAGAAATGGCGAGCAAGCCGGCGAATTCGCCCTGTGCGCCAGCATTGGGTTGAATCGACACCGCTGCGTAGCCAGTGCATTGGCACAACATATCCTCCAGCTTAGCAATTAACTCCAGATAACCTTTAGTCTGTTTAACTGGCGCATAGGGATGGATATTAGCAAATTCTGGCCAGGTAACAGGGATCATTTCAGCGGTTGCATTCAGCTTCATGGTGCAAGAGCCAAGCGGGATCATGCATCGATCAAGTGCCAGGTCACGGTCTGCCAGGCGTCGCATATAACGCAGCATTTCGGTTTCTGACCGATAATCGTGAAACACTTGGTGTGTAAGGAACGGACTGTTGCGAGCAAGGTTGGTTGGCAGGTTTTCATCTACTTCTCCTTCAAGCACCCCACCGAGGGCAGCCGTGATGGCTGCCAGCTTTACATCATCTATTGTTTCATCAAAGCTTGCCGCTACCGCGCCATCAAGGGGGCGAAGGTTAAATCCAGCCGCATTTGCGGTTGCCATCAAATTATCACGATCGTCGCCTGTTTCAATAACCACCGTATCAAAAAATGAATTATGGCGCAGGCTACGGCCGCTAGCTATCATAGCAGCGCCAAATCGTCGGGCTTGCTGATTGCTGTGTGCCGCAATGTTTTTGAGTCCGTTTGGACCATGCCAGACAGCATAGAAACTGGCCATGATTGCGAGTAATGCTTGGGCCGTGCAGATGTTTGACGTCGCTTTTTCCCGGCGAATATGCTGCTCGCGGGTTTGCAATGCCAGACGATAAGCGGGCTTGCCATTGGAATCACGCGACACTCCAACAATCCGTCCGGGGATTGAGCGTTGCAAGGCCTGACTGCAAGCAAAATATGCAGCATGCGGACCGCCAAAACTAAACGACACGCCAAAACGCTGCGCGCTACCAACAACAATGTCGGCGCCCATTTCGCCGGGTGGCACTAATAGGGCTAGCGCGAGGAGATCTGCACAAACAACAGCAAGGCCGCCAGCGTCGTGAATCACGGCAATCTCATCAGTAAGGTCACGAACCATTCCGCTACTGCTGGGATAGCTCAGCAACCCACCAAAGCAATCATATGTCATTGCATCACCAACAGGCTGAACATCAATAATGATACCAAGTGGCTCGGCGCGGGTTCGGAGGATTGAAATAGTTTGCGGATGCGTGTCAGGATCAACGAGGAAGCGGTTGCCTCTAGCCTTGTGCGTGCGGTTTGCAAGGGCCATTGCTTCGGCAGCAGCGGTGGCTTCATCTAGCAAAGATCCATTGGCAATATCCATGCCTGTTAGATCAGTAATCATTGTTTGAAAATTAAGGATTGCCTCGAGTCGCCCTTGCGAAATTTCAGGTTGATATGGCGTGTAGGCGGTATACCACGCCGGATTTTCCAGAATATTCCGCTGGATAACCGGTGGTGTAAAACAGTTATAGTATCCCATACCTATAAGAGATGTTTTGATCTGGTTTTTGATTGCAAAAGAGCGTAGCTCAGCCAAAATCTGATGTTCAGATAGTGCTGGCGGTAATGCCATTTTATCTTGACGCCGAATGTTTGCAGGGATAACTGACTCCAAAAATGCATCCATTGATGAGGCATTGACGGTGTCTAGCATACGTGCGGTATCGGCTTCACCAAGACCAATATGACGAGTAACAAATGGAGCTTGCGGTGACGATACTGATGACATAATGCTTCCTTTCACAAGACTACGATTAATTTTTTTTGAAGCCAGTAATACTGTTTTTTTGCCTTACTGTCTTTTTCTCAAATCTACGCTTTATGCTATGGTATCAGCCAATTAGCGCGGTATAAGCACCCTCATCCATTAGTGTTTCAAGATCAGAGGCGTCATTGATTTTGAGTTTGAAAATCCAGTTTTCCATTGCACTCTCTGGCGTGATAGATGTGAGGTCATCAAGTAGTGCGCTATTCACTTCGGTGATCTCACCAGCAGCAGGACTGTAGATATCAGACGCGGCTTTTACGGATTCGAATACTGCCACTGCATCCCCCTTGTCGACCTTTGTGCCAATTTCTGGCAGTTCAATAAACACAATATCACCAAGTTGTTCGACAGCATGTGGCGAAATACCAACCGAACAACTATCGTTATCAAGTTTTGCCCATTCATGGTCCTCGGAAAATTTTAACATGGCTTTATCTCCTTTTATGTCTGGTTGACGTCGGCTACCCGCGAAAATAACGATGTTTAACTAGCGGCAATTTTGCGACGGTAACTTGGGTTTCTTTGCCTTTTGTTGCTGCGGTCAGTTGGGTGCCGGCTTCTGCATATGACCCATCAACAAATCCGAGGGCAGCGGGCCGATTAAGGCTTGGCGAAAATCCACCTGATGTGACTATGCCAACGTCCTTTCCGTCCTGTTTAAGCAACACACCATCACGAACTGGGCGTGCTCCATTAGCCAAGAGGCCAACAAGATGCCGGGTTGGACCCCTTGCTAATTCATCAAGAATAATTTTGGCCCCCGGAAAATCAGCCGCGTCCCGCCGCTTTTTCGATAGCGCGAATGTAAGGCCTGCTGTAGTTGGCGTGATGGTCTCATCCAGTTCATGCCCCCATAAAGGCAGCCCCGCCTCAAGCCGCAATGTATCGCGGGCGCCGAGACCAGCAAGGGTAATCTTTTTTGTACTAAGAAAACGCTCAGCAATTATAGTGGCACTCTCACCCGGGATTGAAACTTCAAATCCATCCTCACCAGTGTAGCCTGATCGTGTGATAACGAGTGGAATACCGGCTAAGTCAAAACGCCGAGCATCCATAAAATGGAAACCATTAAGATCAAGGTCAAGGTTGTTGAGCACTTGTGCGGCATCTGGACCTTGTAGCGCGAGTAATGCTCTGTCCTCTTTTAAATTTATGTGGGTGTTGGCATCAAGGTTTTGGCGAAGATGGGTGATATCATGACTTGTTCGACCTGCATTGACCACGAGGTGTAAATGTCCGCCGAGGCGGGTGATCATCAGATCATCAAGAACACCGCCCGTATCATTCAGGAAAAGGGAATAGCGCACCTTGCCTTCGGAAAGCGCGCTAAGATTAGTCGGGGTTAGCCGCTCAAGAAAAGCATTAGCGCCAGTTCCGGATATTTCGATTTGTGCCATGTGCGAGACATCAAAAAGCCCGGCCCCATTGCGAGTGGCCAGGTGTTCTGCCTTAATGCCAGTAGAATATTGTACTGGCATATCCCAGCCAGCAAACGGCACCATGCGCGCGCCATTGGCAATATGGAAATCATAAAGTGGGGTTCGTTTGAGATCCAATGGTCTAATCCTTTGGCTACGCGTTAAAAGGTGAATACCAATGTTGGTATTCGCCCCTTCTGTCGCGGAACCTGAGAGATTAGCCGGGCCAAGCCAAGGTTAACACTACCTTGTTTGGTTGATTAATTGAACCAGATCCTATGGGGTCCAATTTTTCACCAGTTTTCCCCGTCGGTGGACACTGCCGTGTCACTTTCCAGAGTGCTCACATGAAAGAGTACGGTTACCTGAGAGTTTCTGGGGGTTTGCTCCTACGGTGTTGCCAACGTGGTGCAGATTACCACTGACAAGCTCTCCCCTCTCATGTATCGAGCACAAACACAATAACGCATTTCCCAATGCGCGGCAAGCCGCTGAACGAAAGAGACTTTGGGAGCCTAAAAAGGATTGGGAAACGCACTTGAGAAATCGCCTGTCTATGCTCATATGAGATAAGGGTATAAGTTATCTCTATGCGGTCGCTGCCAGGAAAGTGAAAAGTAGAAATGCCTGATTCTTGTCCAGTTTGGAGCCTTGACGACCTCTACGCTGGGGTCAATTCACCTACGCTCAAAGCTGATATGGCTGGATGCCAAAAAGCCGCAAAGCAGCTTGAGACCAAATGGCGGGGTCGACTTGGTGAATTAACCGCAAACCAGCTCATTGGTGTCATAAAAAGCTATGAGACGACTCTGGAACGCCTCGGCAAGGTGCAAAGTCACGCTCAGCTTTTATTTGCGGCTAACACAAATGATGCTGCCATTGCTAAGCACCATCAGTCAGTTCGTGAGGTTGGAGCAGAGATTGGAGCGGCGCTTTTATTTGTAGAACTAGAACTCGCTAAAATTGATGAAGATCATATGGCAGTTCTATTAAAAGCTAGTGGGTTGAGACACTTTGCTCCCTGGCTGCGACGTGTGCGGGCCATGGCGCCTTTTCAGCTTTCTGATGAAATTGAAAAGATGATTGCTGAACGGTCCCCAACTGGCAGCGGAGCGTGGGTCCGATTGTTCGATGAAACAACGACATCGATGCGATTTGCATTTCAGGGATCAGAGGTGACCGAAGCTGAAATTCTGGATGCTTTGTCCAGCACAGATCCAGCAAAACGTAAAGAGGCGGGTCATTCGCTTTCAACCACATTAAAGGATCATCAACGCCTTTTATCTCTCGTTATCAACACGATTGCTAAAGATAAACAAATTGAAGATGGCTGGCGTGGATTTGATCGCCCTGTCTCATCGCGTAATCTTGCAAATGATGTTGACGATAACGTAGTCGACGCGCTGGTTGAGGCGGTGAACGGCCGGAATGAAGATTTGTCCCACCGTTATTACACCTTAAAATCGGGATGGATGGGCAAAAAGCAGATTGATTGGTGGGATCGTAATGCACCTTTGCCCGGCGATAATGACCGGCAATATAGTTGGACCGATGCGCAAGAAATTGTTTTAGACGCGTTTGGTGGCTTCGATAGTGACATGGCTGAAATTGCAAAACCATTTTTTGACAAAAACTGGATTGATGCTGCCCCACGTGCTGGCAAAAGTTCAGGGGCATTCTCGCACCCGGTCGTGCCATCAGCGCATCCTTACATATTGATGAATTTTGCTGGAAAGTCGCGTGATGTTATGACGCTTGCTCATGAAATGGGGCATGGCATTCATCAAGTTCTTGCCGCTGAGCAGGGATACCTGATGTCAGACACTCCGTTGACCTTAGCTGAAACCGCCTCTGTATTTGCCGAAATGTTGGCCTTCCGTCGACTTGTTGACAATGAAAATGACGCGAATGTCAGGCGGTTATTGTTGGCGGGCAAAGTTGAAGATATGTTGAATACGGTTGTCAGGCAAATTGCTTTCCATAATTTTGAAACTCAGCTTCATGATCGTCGCGCCAAGGCCGAACTAACAGCTGATGAAATTTCTGATATCTGGATGGAGACCCAGCGTGTTGCATTGGGTCCAGCGATTAGAATTGGCGATGACTACCGTTCAATCTGGGGTTATGTCCCGCATTTTGTTCATACGCCGTTTTACGTGTACGCCTATGCGTTTGGTGACTGCTTGGTTAATGCGTTATGGCAGAAATACCAGCTGGCACAGGGGAATAAAACGGATGATATATTCATTCAAAATTATAAGGATCTTCTGAAGGCAGGTGGAAAAGACCGTTACGATGTCGCATTGAAACGCTTTGATCTGGATGCGGGCAAGCCAGCCTTTTGGTCACTCGGCCTTGATATGATAAGCGGGATGATTGATGAGCTGGAAGGACTAGCATAATGACTAAAACTAATGAGCATGACAAAGCCAGCAACCGACCGTTTGGAGGCCGCATCCGACGCTACGCAAAGGTAACCTCGACAATGGGGGGGGGCTCGCGGCGCGGGTGGCTGGCGAGCGCTATCTAGGTTGGAATATTGACCGCGAAAAACATGCTGCTGACTTGCGCGAGGCTCTCGGTGGTTTAAAAGGGCCAATCATGAAGGTTGCACAGATTCTATCGACAATTCCTGACGCCTTGCCAACAGAATATGCTGATGAACTTGCGGGATTACAGGCTGATGCGCCTTCGATGGGGTGGTTGTTTACTAAACGTCGGATGGCCGCTGAATTAGGACCTGATTGGCAACAGAATTTTAGCAACTTTAACCGTGATGCGGTGTCGGCAGCGTCACTTGGACAGGTACACCAGGCTGCCGGGCTCAATAACCAGTCACTTGCTATTAAATTACAATATCCTGATATGCACTCGGCCATTGATGCTGATCTGAAACAATTGAAACTTCTGTTCCAGCTTTATGAACGATATGACTCAGCCATTTCGACGTCTGACATTTATGACGAACTGTCTGAACGGCTACTTGAAGAGCTGGATTATCGAAGAGAAGCCATGAATATGCACCTCTACCAGATCATGCTCGCGAATGAAAAAAAGGTGCAGGTGCCAAGCCATATCCCTGAATTGTCAACTGACCGATTGCTGACGATGAATTGGCTCGATGGTAAACGCTTGATGCCATTTCTTGACACAAACCCAGATCAGGAAACGCGGAATGAGATTGCCAAAACCATGTTTCGCGTCTGGTATGTGCCGTTTTATTATTACGGGGTTATTCATGGTGACCCACACCTCGGCAATTATTCGATCGCTGATGACCACAGTATCAACCTTATGGATTTTGGGTCGATCAGGTTATTCCGGCCGCAATTTGTCGCCGGGGTGATTGAACTTTACAAGGCGTTGCGAGATAATAACCGGGATCAGGCGGTTGATGCTTATGAACGTTGGGGCTTTGTTGGGTTAGACAATGAGGCTATCGATGTTTTAAACATGTGGGCTGAATTCATTTATGCCCCCCTCCTTGAAAACCGTGTGCGACCAATTCAGCAAATGCGCGGTGGGAGTGCGGGCCGCGAACTCGCTGGCAAGGTTCATGCCGAATTAAAACGGATTGGTGGCATCAAACCGCCACGTGAATTTGTTTTGACAGATCGAGCGGCAGTCGGTCTTGGTTCGGTGTTCATGCATCTTGGTGCTGAGGTTAACTGGCATGAGTTGTTTCATGATTTAATTGATGATTTCTCTGTGAACGCGTTGGCCAATCGACAAAGGGAAGCTGCGTCTCAAGTAGGTCTTCCTAACGAGCTTCTTACGAATAGCCTTAGTTAGGCGCTAGTTCGCAAATCACCGACAAACGAAGTGGCGTTGTGTGAGTGCGATGTTTTGATAGGGATCTTTTACAATTGGTTAGTTGTTTGAAATGAGTGTTAAGAGCTGGTCCAGCGAGGCTTTGGCATCGCCATAGAACATCCGTGTGTTCTCTTTAAAAAACAGCGGATTTTCAATACCTGAATAGCCAGTTCCTTGACCCCGCTTTGAAACAAAAACTTGTTTTGCTTTCCAGCATTCCAAAACTGGCATGCCAGCAATTGGGCTGTTTGGATCATCTTGTGCGGCTGGGTTTACGATATCATTAGATCCAATAACGATGGCGACATCTGTCTCAGGAAAATCATCGTTTATCTCATCCATCTCAAGGACAATGTCGTATGGCACCTTTGCCTCTGCCAAAAGGACGTTCATGTGACCGGGCAGCCGGCCCGCGACAGGATGAATCGCAAACCTAACTGTCTTACCCTTTGTACGAAGCCTTCGGGTAAGTTCTGCAACATTCTGTTGGGCTTGGGCTACCGCCATGCCGTATCCTGGGATAATTACTACGCTCTCAGCATCTTGTAGCGCCGACGCAACCCCATCTGCATCAATAGCAATTTGTTCTCCCTCGACCTCCATTTGGGGCCCAGCTGTGCCGCCAAAACCTCCTAGTATGACACTGATGAATGAACGGTTCATTGCTTTACACATGATGTAAGACAAAATGGCACCAGAAGAACCGACTAAAGCTCCAACTACAATAAGAAGGTCATTACCAAGGCTAAATCCAATTGCTGCTGCTGCCCAACCAGAATATGAATTTAGCATAGAAACAACCACGGGCATATCGGCGCCGCCAATACCCATTATCAAATGAAACCCAATGAAAAGCGCCAAAACTGTGAGGATCCCGAGTGGTAGAAGCTCCCCCGAGTTCAAGTACCAGACAAGACACGCGAGTGATGATATCGCCGCTATAGCGTTTAATATATGACCGCCTGGGAGTTTGGTTGCTGCTGATGTCACTTTACCTGCAAGTTTTCCGTAAGCAATTACGGAACCAGTGAAGGTTACGGCACCAATCCAGATTCCAAGCGATGCCTCAACGCGGAGAATATTGATTTCAACGGCCGACTTCTTGGCAAGCAACGCAGCAAAGCCTTCCAAGGCCTTTTTTGCTGAGGGATCCATCCCTAAAACGTTGACGAGCTCAAAGTGTGCATTGAAACCAACAAAAACAGCGGCAAGGCCAACAAGTGCGTGCATACCTGCAACCAGTTCCGGCATTTGAGTCATTTCAACTTTCGAGGCGAGTAGATAGCCTATTACTCCACCTGCCACAATAAGAGCGGTCGTAAGCTGCCAAAGACCCGTGCCAGGTCCAACAATGGTTGCCAAGACAGCCAAGGCCATACCAAATATTCCAAACCAGACGGCACGTTTTGCGCTTTCTTGGCCGGACAATCCGCCGAGCGACAAAATGAAAAGAATAGCTGCGATAACGTAAACGGCAGTAGTGAAACCTAAATCCATTATCCAAGTATCCTTATGATTTCTGGAACATGGCTAGCATGCGCCTGGTTACGAGGAATCCACCAAAAATATTTATCCCGGCGAAAAATACCGAAACAGCTGACAATACAATTACCAGGACATTTGGCGACCCAATTTGCAAAATTGCGCCAAGAATTATTATTGATGAAATAGCATTCGTCACCGCCATTAACGGTGTGTGTAATGAGTGACTGACATTCCATATCACCTGAAATCCGACAAAAACAGACAAAACGAAAACGATAAAATGTTGCATAAAGCTGGCAGGTGCATATGCTCCAACCGCTAATAAAAGCAACCCACCAATCGCCAGGAGACCAACTTGATGTTTGGTTGTTTGTTTAAACGCGGCAATCTCTGCAGCTCGAATTTCTTCAGGCGTTTGCTCTTTTACCTTTTCCTTTGATTTTGCCGCAATGGCTTGAACCTTTGGTGCTGGAGGCGGAAATGTAACTGCACCAGCGTGCGTTACAGTAGCGCCCCGGATAACGTCATCCTCCATATTATGGAATATTTGACCATCCTTATCTGGGGTCAAATCCGCCATCATGTGTCGGATATTCGTGGCATATAAGGTAGAGGACTGCGCTGACATGCGGCTTGGAAAATCAGTATAACCAATCACTATGACATCATTATCGCTGATTATTTTTTGATCAGGAGTGGTTAACTCACAATTACCGCCGCGCTCGGCAGCGAGATCAACAACAACGGAACCTGGCTTCATTGCCGAAACCATATCAGCAAGCCATAGTTTTGGCGCGTCTCGACCCGGGATCAACGCGGTTGTAATGACGATATCAACCTCGGGAGCCAATTCCCTAAACTTGGCTAGTTGCTTTTCACGAAATTCTGGGCTGGAAGGCGACGCATAACCGCCGGTTGCAGCACCATCTTCGCTCTGTTCCTCGAAATCGAGATAGACAAATTCGGCTCCCATAGACTCGATCTGTTCCGCTACTTCTGGTCTCACATCAAATGCATAGGTAATGGCACCAAGCGATGTTGCCGTGCCAATTGCTGCCAAGCCAGCGACACCAGCGCCAATAATTAAAACCTTTGCTGGGGGTACTTTGCCAGCAGCGGTAATTTGACCTGTAAAAAACGACCAAAGTTGTTTCCAGCTTCAATTACAGAACGGTATCCAGCTATATTTGCCATAGAAGATAGCGCATCCATTTTTTGCGCTCGGCTTATTCTTGGAACCATGTCCATTGCAATTACGTTGGCATGATTTTTGGCGATCAAAGCCATATGATCGGTATTTTGTGCTGGATAAAAGAAAGAGATTAAAAGCTTGTCTTGTGTTAGGAAATTAACTTCTTTTGCCTCCGGCGGCCGAACCTTAGTAATGATATCAGAAGATTTCCATAATGCTGCGGCTGTTTTTGCAACTTTGACGCCGGCTGCGCGATATGCGGAATCAGGAAAACCAGCGTTGGCTCCCGCGCCAGATTGAATCATGCATTCATAGCCAAGCTTATGTAATTGGAGGGCGCTGTCTGGTGTCATTGCGACGCGCTTTTCATCAGCAGCTATCTCTTTTGGGGTACCAATAATCATTTTCCAAAATCCGATAAAGGTAAAGAAAGTAAAACGTGTCTTGTTTTGGCTTATCAGTCGATACTATGCAAGTCTAAAGCGTGGCGGAAGGACTTTGAGGGCGTTTTGAATATTTATGCTTGGACGTGAAAAAAACCTCCGCAGAGGTTTCCGATTCTGGTATTTTAACCCAAGCAAGATCTTTGGACAATTAATATCCTTCTCGCTCCAACCGCTTGCGCATTAACTTGCGCACTCGGCGAGTTGATTCTGCCGCCTCACGCGCTCGACGCTCAGAGGGCTTTTCATAGGACCGGCGGTTTTTCATTTCTCGGAACACGCCTTCGCGCTGCATTTTCTTTTTAAGAACTCGCAAGGCCTGATCAACATTGTTGTCTCTAACGGTGACGTACACGTCGTTCACATCCCTTCTAAAGATTGCTGGTTACCCGTTTTGAGTAGGGGGACGGTCTATCACAGCAAACCACAGGTTGTAAACAATAAACCTTGAATAGATAGTGCGGTGGGTTGGTATTGGCCGAAAAGGTGACTATATTAACGTCATGGCACAAGACCTTCACGTGTGTCATAACAACACAACAACCGATAACAAACCAGAAAGCTTAAGAGTTTTTGTCTAGGAGGACTCCCAATGGGTAACGAAACGACGCAATTCGACCCGACTGCCATTGAAATTCTGCGGGCCTCCATCCAGCATGTGCCATTTGATGGCTGGTGTGAAGCTGCCCTTCTGGCTGGAGCAAATGATTGTGGACATGATGCAGAGGCTGTTCGAGTGGCGTTTCCACGTGGTGCGACTGACGCGATTGCTCTTCATTCACGTCTTGCTGATCAATCGATGGTTGATGCGTTTTTGGAACTTTCTGAAAGGCCAGAAAAAGTACATTTGACTATACGGCAACTGATACTTTTGCGGCTTGAAATTGCCCAGCCTGACAAGGATGCGATACGCCGGGCCGTCAGCGTGCTGTCAATGCCCGTTAATACAAAATTATCGGCTAAACTTTTATACGAAACGGTTGATTCGATGTGGCGTGCCGCAGGTCAACGAGATACCTCCTTTTCCTTTTACACCAAGCGTGGCACCCTCGGTGCTGTGTACAGCGCGACAATGCTTGCATGGCTTTCTGATAACGGCAGTAATATGGATAAAACTGTTGGATTTTTGGATCGTCGGTTGGCGGACGTTGCTAGAATTCCAAGATTGACCAAACCAGCACGTACATTTATGTCGGCCGGCCAGCGTTTTGCCGGTTCAATCCTGCGCGGTTTTGCGAAACGCCACTCGCGCTGAGTATTCTGTGCGACAAAATCCAGCCTTTAAGTCGACCCTTTTAAGATTATTCAGCGAATTTTGTTGCTCGTTTTCCTGCTATGTGGTTTGCCACCGCAATGGGCAGATTGGACATTGGGTAAAAAACCGTTATAACGCGATCAGTAGTTGCACTCATGTGTTCATAGCCATTTGAGCCATTGCAATAATTTTGCGGTGGCAAGGAGCCTACATGCCGATTAGGGTACCTGATAATTTGCCAGCGCTGAGAGCGTTGCATGCCGAGTCTGTCGATATAATACCGCAAAAGCAGGCGGCTAGACAGGATATACGGCCATTGCGCCTGTTGTTACTCAATTTGATGCCCAAAAAACGGGATACAGAAATTCAGTTCGCAAGGTTGTTTGGTAATACTCCACTTCAGGTTGAAATGATCCTCATGACAACGGCAAGTTACACGCCGCAGAATACTGAGCCGGGTTATTTGCGTCGGTTTTACCGACAGTTGGATGATGTACGTGATGATTATTTTGACGCCTTGATTATCACCGGCGCACCAATTGAAACCTTGCCATTTGAAAATGTAAAGTATTGGACGGAATTGACTGAAATTATGGAATGGTCACGCGATCATTGTTTCCGGCGACTTGGTGTTTGTTGGGGAGCACAAGCACTCTTGTGGCATTTTCACAAGGTACAGAAACATGAATTAAAGGCGAAGCTGTTTGGTATTTTTGAGCATCAGTTAAGCGATGTGTCTGGCCGATTAATGCATGGTTTTACCGACCAATTTCCAATGCCGGCATCACGCTACACAATGAACCGTAGTGAAGACCTTATGGCGGCTGGCTTGAACGTTCTAGCCGAAGGCGGGGAATGCGGTGCAGGTATGGTCCGAGATCCTAAAACTGGCGATTTATTCGTGTTCAATCATCTTGAATATGATGCTACGACGATTGGTGATGAATTTCACCGCGATTTGGCAGCCGGACTTAATACAGCGTTGCCGCAAAATTATTTTCCGAACGATGATCCAGCATTGCCCCCAATTAATAATTGGCGGCCCTTTGCTTTTTTACTAATGGCTAACTGGATCAATGATTTGTATCAGGCAACACCTTTTGATCTGAGCAGCATTGATAAAAAATAAAGCGTTAGCAGTTTGGCCTTTAAGACAGTAAAATAATGCAGGCTTTCTCCAAGCTCAGTAGCTGTTGGATGGAACTATGTAAATCAGGTTATTGCTTTCTTACTAATTTGCTGGTTTGTATGGCCCATTTTCCGCCCGGTTTTAGCTTCCGCCTTGCCATAGAGATGTAGATGTAACCCTGCCTTATTAGCAAGTGCCTCTAAGCCACCCATGTCTTCGCCAAACAGGTTATCCATTTGCCATGTGCCATAACAGTTCGTTCCTCCCAGAGGCAAACCAGCTACTGCACGGATTAACTGAGTGAATTGACTAGTCTCGCAGCCTTCAATGCTCCAGTGAAATGAATTGTGCGGACGGGGCGCAATCTCATTGAATAACAGTTGGCTATCTTCAGTCACAAAGGTTTCCAACGCCAGCAGACCTACAAGATCCAACGCTTCGGCCAGAGCGCTGACAGCCGCCTTGCCTTCATTTATTACGGCATCTGGCAGTGTGGCGGGAGCAAAAGAACGCGCTAGAATACCATTTTTATGTTCATTAAGGCTTGCCGGAAATAAGGATAAGGAACCATCAATCGTGCGTGCTACAAGAAAGCTGGCCTCGGCATGGAATGGGATCATTTCTTCTAGGATGGCATCATTTGTTTGCAGTGAGTTAAACGCGGCTGCAAGGTCATCATTTTCCGATAGACGCACCTGTCCCTTGCCGTCATAGCCAAGCTGGCACGTTTTCAAAATACCATCACCGCCCAGCTCCGTCATTGCCATTGTCAAATCAGTACTATCGGTAATATGCCAGAACCGGGGCGTTTTGATGCCAAGGTCACGGGCCAGTGATTTTTCACGAATACGGTGTTGAGCCGTGTGAAGGGCAGCTTGCCCCGGGCTAGCAACGCAATGCTGAGCAAGGAATGTCATGGTATTTGCTGGAACATTTTCAAATTCACTTGTAACAGCATCGACATTGCTAGCAAATAGAGCAAGTGCTGTGTGGTTATCATACGAGGCCTCGGTGCGTTCGTGCGCAATGTCACCAGCCGGACTATTATTTGCATCAGGGGCATAAACATGTGTGCGAAGCCCCAATTGGCTTGCAGCGATCACAATCATTCGGCCAAGCTGTCCGCTGCCAAGAATACCAATGGTTTTATGTGGCGTGAACATCGATTGGCTATTCTGGTGTTTCGGCAACATCTTTAGTTTGATTTTGCCGCCACGTGACAAATCTCTGGTTCAAGTCAGCATCTGATAAGCCTATAATTTGAAGCGCCAGCAAAGCGGCGTTTTTGGCTCCTGGAGCACCAATGGCAAGAGTGCCAACAGGAACTCCTGCAGGCATTTGCACAATGGATAATAATGAATCCATGCCGCTTAGCGCTTCCGACTCAATGGGTACGCCAAGAACCGGAAGGTGGGTGTGTGCGGCAATCATGCCCGGTAGGTGTGCTGCACCACCTGCACCAGCAATTATTACACCAAAGCCCTGTTTGTGAGCATTTTTGGCAAAGTTAGCGAGGCGCGCCGGGGTCCGGTGGGCGGACACGATCTTCGCCTCATGTGAAATTCCAAATTGGGTAAGAATATTGGCAGCTTCTCTCATGGTTGGCCAGTCAGACTGGCTGCCCATGCAGATGGCAATGCGAATAGGAGATGAATTCATGTTCATAGAACTCTCGATTCATGTCAGGGAAGTCCCAACTCTACCAAATTAAGTGGTCTAGACGGACTGCCCAGATAACAATACATCTAGTCTAGATTGCAAAATTTATCTTTTTTACGCAATTATATCTGGCAAAATGCGGCTTCGCAGCTTGGCTATTTCATCCTTCAAAACAAGCTTACGTTTTTTC
>CACEJY010000022.1 GCA_902559985.1 uncultured SAR116 cluster alpha proteobacterium
AATGATGATTTGCCGGTGCCGCGAGCGCCCCACAAGAGAGCATTATTGGCTGGAAGCCCCTGAGCAAATCCTAATGTATTGCTCAACAATTGATCGCGCTGCTCGTCAATACCTTTAAGTAAGCCAATATCAAGACGATTAACCTGATTAATTAGGGTAAGGCGGCGAATATCTGACTGCCAAATATAGGCACTTGCCTTTTTGAGGGCATCAGGCGCCATATCGCCGGGGAATTGGCGCTCAAGCGCGTCTGCAATGCGTGTTAGCTGGTCAAGAAGGGGCGTAATATCGTCTGACTTGTTCATTTTTTTCTCGATCGAGTTATTATTGTTTCGCAAACTGTATAAAAATGGAATATGGGTCATTGCAGCAAAGCGCAAGGGCGTTTATGTTCACTTTTATCATTTTCAACGATAATTGGAGAAATTCCGAGATGTTTATTACCCCAGCGTTCGCCCAATCAGCCGGAGGCTTAGCAGAGGGCGGCTTTGGCCTTTTGCCAATCGTTTTTGTGATGGTAATCTTTTATTTCCTGCTTATACGGCCACAACAAAAGCGGGCTAAACAGCACAAGGAAATGCTATCCGCCATTCGTCGTGGTGACAAAATCGTAACCTCAGGCGGATTGACTGGTACAATTGTAAAAGTGGTAGATGATAGCGAAACGGTCGAAGTTGAAATTGCAAAAGATGTCAAGGTTCACGTTGTACGGGCAATGATTGCGGATGTCAAAGGCAAGCCCGAACCTGCAAAATAGAGATAGGGTTATGCTTCAATTGCTACAAAAATTCGTGCCGTAGCAATGTTTCCTCACCGGACCTAACGTACAATCCGGAACGTCGTTCATCTTTAGTCAAGAGTGCTCTCAATATGTTGCAATTTCAGCTTTGGAAAAAATTGCTTGTTGCGGCAATTGCCGCCTTGGGTATCATTTACGCACTTCCTAACTTGATTAGCACCAATAACAGTGCTGCGTTTTTGCCCGGCAAAAAAATCAACCTTGGTCTTGATCTTCAAGGTGGCTCACATCTGCTGCTGCGCGTCGATATTGACGCAGTCAGAAAAGAACGACTCGAAAATCTTGGTGAGAGAATTCGGCGGGATTTTCGGACCAAAAAAATCCGGTTTAATGCTCTTGTCGTAAGTGATGAAGCAGTTTCTCTGCAAGTGCGTGACGAAAACGATAGGGCTGCTGCTCAGCAAATATTTGTAGACCTTGGTAATGATTACAGCACGACTAATGACGGAAACGCTTACCAGATTCGATTCAACGATGCTGGGCTTGCACTCATGCGAACCCGCACGGTTGATCAATCCATTGAAATTATCCGCCGCCGACTTGATCCTGAAGGCACCAAAGAACCGATTATTCAACGGCAAGGCCTTGACCGTATTTTAGTTCAGTTACCAGGCGTCGATGATCCTGAAGCAGTAAAACGCCTACTTGGACGTACTGCGAAACTAACGTTTCAGCTTGTTGACATAAGCATGACCGCAGTCGAGGCCGAGCAACGTGGACGCACTCCACCGGGATCAGTGCTGATGGAAAGCGCAAATGATGATGGATACAATTATCTAATCGAAAAGCGGGTGATGGTTAGTGGCGAAATGCTGGATGGGGCGACCGCCACATTTGATCAAAACAACCGTCCAGCCGTCAGCTTTGTTCTAAATTCTAATGGCGCAAGACGTTTTGGCAAAGTAACCGGTGAAAATATTGGGCGGCCATTTGCTATTATTCTTGATGGTAAAGTTGTTTCCGCCCCTACAATTCAATCGCAGATTTTTGGTAATGGACAGATTACAGGCGATTTTTCGGTCGCGGAAACAAATGAATTGGCACTTGTTCTGCGGGCAGGGGCGTTACCGGCACCGCTGATAATTTTGGAGGAAAGATCGATTGGACCGGGACTGGGTGCGGACTCGATTGCCGCTGGCAAATTTGCCGGGGTGATTGGCCTTGTTCTTGTCGCCATTTATATGGTGCTCAGCTACGGATTTTTTGGTGGCCTTGCAGTCGCTGCTTTAGCAATCAATATCATTCTTATTATTGCCGCCTTATCCGCGTTGCAGGCGACCCTGACATTGCCTGGCATCGCAGGTATTGTGCTTACGATGGGGATGGCGGTCGACGCGAATGTTCTTGTATTTGAGCGTATTAGAGAAGAGTTAGGTAAGGGGCGTTCAGCCATTGCCGCAATTGATAGTGGCTATCAGCGGGCTATTGCAACAATTATTGACTCGAATTTAACCACCTTATTTGCGGCATTGTTTTTGTATGTTTTTGGCTCCGGTCCAATCAAGGGCTTTGCGGTAACACTTGGGATAGGCATTTTAACGTCAATGTTTACTGCAGTAATGGTGACACGGTTACTTGTTGTCATCTGGGTTGAACGTAAACGTCCCACAAAGCTTATCCTTTAAGAAGGGGTATAGGTGATGCGTCTAAAACTAGTTTCAAGCAATACTTCGATCAATTTCCTAAAATTCCATCGGCTTGCTGTTTTGTTTTCATCAATCCTTGTTGCTGGATCAATTGGCTTGTTTGCAATTCTTGGGCTGAACCTTGGAATTGATTTCAGAGGTGGTATTCTTATAGAAGCTCGTCATAATTCCGGGCCGGCAGACATTGGCAGGTTACGTGGCGAGCTTGAATCGCTGGGGCTTGGAGATATCAGTCTTCAGGGTTTTGGTACGGAAACAGATATTCTGGTTCGGGTCCAGCGTCAGAAAGGAGATGAGAAGGCTCAGATTGCCGCCATACAACTTGTTAGCACGACTTTAGGCGATGACTATAATGTCAGACGAACCGAGTTTGTTGGCCCAACAGTTGGCGCAGAACTCGCCGAAAAAGGCATAATGGCTGTTGTTTGTGCGTTACTGGCCATCATGGTCTATATTTGGTTTCGGTTTGAATGGCAGTTTTCATTGGCGGCAATTATAGCCCTTACACACGATGTTTTATCAACGATCGGCTTATTCGCCCTCACAAGCTTTGAGTTTAATTTAGCAACTGTCGCCGCCATTCTAACCATCGCCGGTTATTCGATTAACGATACGGTTGTTGTTTTTGATCGTGTGCGCGAAAATCTACGCCGTTACAAGTCATTTACTCTTGTTGATATACTGAACAAATCTTTAAACGAAACTTTGTCAAGAACAGTAATGACATCGGTTACAACATTGTTGGCTTTGATGGCGATTGTTGTTTTTGGCGGAGCGGTTTTGCGTGATTTTGCTATTGCAATGATTTGGGGTGTTTTAATTGGCACCTATTCATCCGTATTTGTTGCGGTTGGACTGCTATCGCGCTTTGACATAAAACGTAATGATGATGACGAGGCGGAAACGCCAGAATATGAACGATCCTAAATCTTCAAACACACCCGGTGAGCTTGTTGATATACAAGCCTTTCAGAATAGCGGAAACCTTAAGCTGATCAATGGCTACGGCGGAAACAGTTTTCGTGTTTCGGGAGAATTGCAAAGCGGTTCCATTATTTTACTGCCTCGCCAAACGCTAGCGTGGCACCCGCCCAAAAATGTTAATGATCTGACTATTGACCATATATTGCCACACCTCGGCGAGACGCCACCACCATTATTTATCCTTGGTGTTGGTGGGGCACCAATGGTGCCGATGAGTGATCTGGCAGGGTCATTAAAGGCTTTGGGAATTGCACTGGAATTAATGTCAACCGCTGCGGCATGCCGTACTTGGAATGTTTTGATGAGCGAGGGGCGCGATGCTGCAGCGGGTGTTTATGCTGTTGCCTGATGATGTCGTAAAAAAATAACTATAAAACCCCAGAAAATTGGCCCTCATGATTAGAAGCGATGAAAAAAAATACATTAAGTAGATATGAAGCAGCGCAGGGTATTTTGGCCAAAACGGCCCTGAATCAATTGCGCAAAAGTGGACATCCGCTTGGCCGTCCATTAGCGCTTTGTTTGATGTTCGAGTCCATCGAAAATCAACTAATGGCTGCATCGGTGTTTGATCTTGCGATCGCTCTTGATGCGGCTCTTCGCATTCCCAGCGAGCCAATGCTCGCCGCAATACGTATCCAATGGTGGGCAGATGCACTTGCAAAAACAACCGAACAGAACGTACCATTAGTAGCTTGCTTGCAATCACAATATAACAGTCGTGATAATTTTTTGAGCCAGCTCCTTGATATTATCAGCGAGTGGCAGGCGGCCTGTCATTATGAAACGCGCGAAAGTAGCGAAGGCTGGGTAGCCGTGTGGCGTCTTATTGCGTTTCATCTTGGTCATAAAAAAGCAGTAGATCAGGCAGCCGTGATTGGACGAGAGCTTTATTTTGCAACCCTCGGACAAAAATATGATAGGCTGATTGCTAATACTGATGTCAAATCCTTGAGGAAAAATGACCGCGAAGAGGAGCGAACCTTGTTGTATTTGTCGGCTTGTCTAAGCCGTAAACTGCAGGGCAGCCAGAATTCTAATTTGAATGTAACGCGAATAAGCCATGATGCGGGGTTGGATGATCCGTTGCTCGTTTGGCAAATTCTGGTTTGGCATATCTTTGGTCCCCCAAAATGAATGAAATTTTATTTAAAAACCCCCCATTATCCCCACTTTGTCTGCAGGTTAGGCCCAGCCTGCCATGCATCTCAATGCGCGTTGCGCATGTGCGGCTTTTCGATCACGCCCACGAAGGCGGCGTCCTTTTTCACTAAGTGGTAATTCTGGAAACAAGCCAAAATTGACATTCATTGGTTGAAAACTATCTGCCATGGCACCGCCAGTAATATGTGATAAAAGCGCTCCATGTGCCGTTTCTGAGGGTGGATCTTGCCATTCAAAACCTTTTGCTTCGGCAGCAGCCATCCGGCCAGCAAGAAGACCAATCGCAGCCGATTCAACATAGCCTTCAACGCCGGTAATTTGTCCAGCAAAGCGGAGGTTAGGCCTTCCTTTTAGTCGCAATTGATTGTCCAGTAGGCGCGGTGAATTTATAAATGTGTTGCGGTGCAACCCGCCAAGTCGCGCAAATTGTGCCCTTTCAAGACCCGGAATCGTCTGGAAAACTCTTACCTGTTCTGCGTATTTGAGCTTTGTCTGGAATCCTACCATATTATATAACGTACCAAGCGCATTATCTTGGCGCAGTTGAATCACTGCATGAGGGCGTGACCCATTATGGGCATTAGTCAGGCCAACTGGTTTCATTGGTCCCCAGCGCAATGTTTCCCGTCCACGCGATGCCATGATTTCGATGGGCATACAGCCGTCAAAATAGGGCGTGTTTTCTTCCCATTCCTTGAATGCCATTTTTTCACCAGTCAAAAGAGCGTTGATGAATTCCTCATATTGCAGCTCTGTCATCGGGCAATTGATATAATCTTTACCATCACCGCCATCGGTTGATTTATTATAGCGTGACTGGAACCAAGCCACATCCATATTCACACTGTCAAAATGAACAATCGGAGCTATCGCATCAAAAAATGCTAGGTCGTCCTCACCGCCCCAGCACCGGATAACCTCAGCTAGACCTGGAGATGTCAAAGGACCAGTGGCGACAATAACCTGTTGCCATTCATCCGGAATGTCATGCACTTCCTCACGGACAACGGTAATCAAAGGGTGGGCGGTAATTTGAGCCTCAACAACCGCAGAAAACCGCTCACGGTCAACGGCTAATGCGCCCCCAGCAGGGACTTTCTCAGCATCAGCCGCCTGTAGAATCAGGGATCCCAACATACGCATTTCCTGATGAAGGACGCCAATGGCATTCGCTGTAGCATCATCTGAACGAAAAGAATTTGAACAGACCAATTCTGCAAGTCCCGCGCCCTGATGCGCATCAGTTTTACGAATTGGACGCATCTCGTGAAGAACAACCGGAGTACCGCTGCTGGCAAGTTGAAACGAGGCCTCACAACCAGCGAGGCCACCACCAATGACATGAACGGGGTTAGAGCTAATCACAAAACCTCACTTTTTTAGAATCCGAGCGAGGTAGTTGCCAGTATGAGAGGTAGTAACTTTGGCTACGGCTTCGGGAACTCCTTCCGCAACTATGTAGCCCCCGCCGTCACCACCCTCAGGGCCAAGGTCAATAATCCAGTCAGCCGTTTTAATAACATCCATATTATGTTCTATAACAATAACCGTGTTACCCTGATCGACAAGTTCCTGCAATACCTCGAGCAATTTAGCAATGTCGTGAAAATGAAGGCCGGTTGTTGGTTCGTCAAGAATATAAATTGTTCGGCCAGTGGCCCGACGCGACAATTCTTTGGATAGTTTTACTCTCTGTGCTTCACCACCCGATAAAGTCGTTGCCTGCTGGCCGATGCGAACATATCCAAGTCCGACCCGAAGCATGGTCTCCAGTTTTTCACGGATTGATGGCACGGCTTTGAAATATTCAACGCCTTCCTCCACCGTCATATCCAGCACATCAGCAATTGATTTGCCACGCCATGTTATTTCCAGCGTCTCCCGGTTATAACGTCGTCCTTTACAATTATCACAAGTAACATAAACATCTGGTAAAAAATGCATTTCAATTTTGATTAAACCGTCGCCCTGACAAGCTTCACAGCGTCCACCTTTTACATTGAAGGAAAATCGTCCCAATGCATAACCACGAGCCTTTGCCTCAGGGAGGCCGGCAAACCATTCACGAATTGGCGTAAATGCACCAGTGTAAGTTGCTGGGTTGGATCGCGGCGTACGGCCAATCGGCGATTGATCAATATCAACCACTTTATCAAGGAATTCAGTGCCAAAGATAGCCTTGTGAGGTGCGGGCGTTTCGCGGGATTTATGCAGACTACGCGCAAGCGATTTCCAGAGCGTTTCAAGTACCAAAGTTGATTTACCACCGCCGGAAACTCCGGTTACACACGTCATCACCCCAAGTGGAAACTTAACGGTTACCCCCTGCAAGTTATTACCAGTTGCGTTTTCTACCTTTATGAACCGGTCTTTTTTTGCAGTCCGGCGTGTTTTAGGGATACCAATTTTCAACTCGCCAGACAAATATTTGCCGGTCAAAGACTTCGCGTTGTTCATCACATCTCTTGGTGTGCCCGCCGCGACAACATGACCGCCATGAACTCCTGCACCTGGCCCCATGTCCACTACATGATCCGCCAGCAGTATGGCTTCTTCATCATGTTCCACAACGAGAACAGTATTGCCAAGATCACGAAGCCGGATAAGAGTTGAAAGCAGCCGCTCATTATCACGTTGATGAAGGCCAATCGAGGGTTCATCCAGTACATATAAAACGCCGGTTAGTCCTGACCCAATTTGCGATGCTAGACGAATGCGTTGAGACTCGCCACCCGACAGTGTGCCTGAATTGCGTGACATAGCCAAATAGCCAAGACCAACATTGACCAAAAATCCAAGCCTTTCATTAATCTCCTTCAAGATACGCGCGGCGATTTCAGAATCTTGACCAGTTAGTTTGTCACCAAGACCATAAAACCATTGTCTCGCGTCAGCAATTGAAAGGCGAGCAATATCTGATATATCTGTATTGTCTACCTTCACTGCTAGGGCTTCATGTTTCAAGCGTTTTCCATTGCAGGAATTGCAAGGCTGGTTGCCTCGGAATTTTTCCAACTCATCACGAACCCATGATGAGTCCGTTTCCCGATACCTGCGCGAAAGATTCGGAATAACCCCTTCAAAAGGTTTTGTCGTCCGATAAGACCTTATGCCATCATCAAATTCCATTGTAACAGGCACTTTCCCCGACCCGTAAAGAATGATCGATATCACATCTCCATCCAGCTCACTGAATGGAAGGTCCAATGAGAATTTGAATTGTTTGGCTAGTGACTCGAGTGTCTGGAGATAATAACGCGAACTATTGGAAGACCACGGCGCCAGCGCTCCATTTCGGAGACTAATTTGCCTGTCTGGCACGACAAGCTGTTCATCAAAATGACTGCTGACACCGAGGCCATCGCACGACGGGCAAGCCCCATAGGGGTTATTAAATGAAAATAACCGCGGTTCAATTTCATCAATGGTAAAACCAGATTCGGGGCAGGCAAAACGGGCCGAAAAGACAATTCGCTGATCCTTGTCAGCGAAGTCACTAAACACTAGCCCATCACTCAGACCAAGCGCGGTTTCCAGCGAGTCTGCAAGCCGCGTTGCAAGCTCATCCAGATCATCAGTAATCACTACACGGTCAACCACAACCTCGATATTATGTTTCTTTTGCTTATCAAGCGATGGTGTGTCATCAACGTCATAAATATCTCCATTGATACGAACTCGGCTAAAGCCCTTGCGGTTCAGTTCGCTCAGCTCTTTGCGATATTCCCCTTTACGGCCTCGCACGATGGGCGCAAGGAGATATAATCGCGTTCCCTCATCAAGACCCAGCAAGACATCAACCATCTGACTGACAGACTGACTGCGTATTGGCAAACCTGTGGCAGGTGAGTAAGGAATACCAATACGAGCCCACAATAAACGCATGTAATCGTAAATTTCGGTCACCGTACCGACAGTAGAGCGTGGATTACGCGACGTTGTTTTTTGTTCTATTGAAATAGCCGGCGACAAGCCTTCGATAAGATCAACATCCGGTTTATTCATCATATCCAAAAACTGACGCGCATAGGCTGAGAGAGATTCTACATAGCGGCGTTGCCCTTCGGCATAAATCGTATCAAAGGCTAGTGATGATTTGCCGGACCCTGAGAGACCGGTGAGCACCACTAGTTGGTCACGCGGTAAATCAATATCCACATCATCAAGGTTATGTTCACGCGCGCCACGCACCGCGATCAGCCGAGGCTCAATAGCAGTGTCAACGAGGGATTTTTGGTCGGCTTGATTGGCAACTTGTGTTGTTTTTGTTTCATTAGGCATAGCGCGACTATAGACTGACCAAATGGTTTATCGCTAGTCTTTTTAAGCCCTTTTTTTTTGGGAAAAAAGTGATTTGCGGCATTAACAAAAAGCATCCCATTTATTTATCCTCATCGTCAATGACCAGTTTATACCGGAACGGTCAAATGAAACGTTATTTTGTCGTTTTATCCGCTTGCCAGGAGGATGAATCTAACGCTAAATTCAGTTCATGATAGCTTTGGCCTTTAAGGCTAAAGAGCAACTCAATTTAGGAGTGAAATTTCAATGGCAGGTAGCGTTAACAAGGTGATCCTAGTTGGCAATCTAGGACGCGACCCTGAAGTTAGGTCAACACAAGACGGAAATAAAATCGTCAATTTGTCACTAGCGACATCTGAACGTTGGAAAGATAAGAATTCAGGCGAACAAAGAGAACGTACTGAATGGCACCGAGTTGTTATTTTCAACGAAAATTTGGGCCGAATAGCGGAACAATATTTGCGCAAGGGATCGACCTGTTATATCGAGGGGCAATTGCAAACCCGGAAATGGACCGACCAGCAGGGGGTTGAAAAATACTCAACTGAAGTTGTGCTGCAGCGCTTTCGGGGTGAGTTGACCTTGCTAGGTGGCCGGGCTGACACGACCTCCGGCATAATCGACAGCGGTGGTTTTGGTGGAGGCGAGGTGGGCTATGATCAAACCCCGACAAGTGGTGGGCAGGCTAATCCGCCACCAATGCGCAGTGCAAACGATATTGATGACGATATTCCGTTTTAATTCAATAGGTTGAAATACAAATATAAAGCGGTATCCAGCGTATTGGTGTGGATACCGTTTTTTTTTTTCAAAAAACAACCAAAATCACAATATTTAGTGTCCTGTCAGACTAAAATCGTGTAAATATTGTAGCAGGAATGGGCCTCAATAAACGGCATCCATGCTGACAAGAGGGCTTGCCTAAGGGAGCCTCCTTAGACAGAAAGAACAAAAGCGTGACCGACAAGACCGATTTAACGAATCCAACAATTTCGATTTCGGACGAGATGCGTAAATCTTATTTAGATTATGCGATGAGCGTGATTGTTTCGCGGGCACTCCCAGATGTACGCGATGGATTAAAACCAGTTCACCGCCGTATTCTCTATGCCATGATAGAAGGTAATTACGATTGGTCAAAGCCACCTCGCAAATCGGCCCGTGTAGTCGGTGATGTGATGGGTAATTACCATCCTCATGGCGACTCTTCAATTTATGAAGCCATGGTTCGAATGGCACAAGATTTTTCGATGCGGCTGCCACTTGTTGATGGCCAAGGAAATTTTGGATCGGTTGATGGTGATCCAGCAGCTGCTATGCGTTATACGGAATCACGGTTAGCTCGAGCGGCTGAAAGTCTGCTACGTGATATTGATAAAGATACCGTTGAATTCACTGCCAATTATGATGAAACGCAGCTTGAACCAACGGTTTTACCAGCCGAATACCCTAATTTATTGGTGAATGGTGCAAATGGAATTGCTGTTGGAATGGCTACTAATATTCCACCGCATAATCCGGGCGAGGTGATTGCAGCTTGTGAAGCTTTCATTGATGATCCAGAAATAAGCACCGAGGCACTAACAGGAATCGTTCCAGGGCCGGACTTTCCAACAGGTGGTCTTATCATGGGACGACAGGGGATTCGCGAAGCTTACGCGACAGGCCGCGGATCAATCATCATGCGCGCCAAAGCAGAGGTCCAAACGAACGCGAAAGATCGTGAGGTTATTATTATTCATGAAATTCCGTATCAAGTAAATAAGGCGCAATTATTAGAACGTATTGGTGAAATGGTGCGCGAAAAAACGCTTGAAGGTATTTCTGACATTCGCGACGAGTCAGACCGTAATGGGATGCGAGTTGTGATTGAGATAAAGCGGGATGCGCAAGGCGATGTTGTTCTGAACCAACTATACCGACACACAAGACTGCAAACCAGTTTTCCCGTAAATTTGTTGGCAATGAACGGCGGCCGCCCTCAACAGATGGGATTAAAAGACGTCATCACCGCGTTTTGTTCATTCCGGAAGGAAGTGGTAGTCCGGCGGACAACTTTTCTTTTGTCTAAGGCACGCGATCGAGCTCACATTTTAGCTGGCCTGATGGTCGCACTGGCATCCATTGATACAATTATTGAATTAATCAAAAAAGCACCCGATACAGAAACCGCCCGCAATTCGCTTTGCGATACCGATTGGCCAGCAGCTGAAGTAGCAGATTTTGTCGCGTTGATTGATGATCCTGGCCATACGGTCATTGATGGACACTACCGCCTGTCTGAAACGCAAGCGCGGGCGATTCTGGAATTGCGACTGCAACGTTTGACAGGCATGGAGCGTGATAAGCTAAGTGCTGAAACTCGCGAATTAGCCGATAAAATTTCAGATTATCTTGATATTTTAGGGTCGGAAACGAGGGTTAGCCGTGTTGTTTTAGATGAGCTAGCAGCAACACGTGAACGGCTTGCTAATCCGCGCCGCACTGAAATCACCGACCAACTTGGTGATCAAGACGATGAAGATCTTATCCAGCAAGAAGATATGGTAGTAACGGTTAGTCACCGCGGCTACATCAAACGTGTGCCGTTATCGGTTTATCGTGCCCAAAGACGCGGTGGCAAGGGACGTTCGGGCATGAAAACCCGTGACGAAGATTTTGTCACGAGACTGTTTGTAAGTAACACGCATACTCCAATCCTGTTTTTCACATCGCACGGGATGGTTTATCAGCTGAAATGCTACAAGCTGCCCGAGGCAGCTCCACAATCACTCGGCAAGGCGATGGTCAACATTCTGCCTATTGAACCAGAAGAAACAATCAACACAGTTATGCCAATGCCTGAAGATGAGAGTACTTGGGCAGATCTTAACGTGATGTTCGCGACGGCATCAGGCAATGTGCGCCGCAATAATTTAAGCGATTTTACCAACATAAAGCGCAATGGCAAAATTGCCATGAAATTACAAGAGGGCGATGATCTCGTTGGTGTGTTGCCATGTAGCGATGATAACGATATTTTGATGGCATCAAGAAATGGGAAGGCGATCCGTTTTGCAGCCAATGCGGTACGTGTATTCAGAGGCCGTGATAGCACCGGAGTGCGCGGTATCAGGCTTCTTGGTGATGACCGTGTTGTGTCCATGTCGATAATTACTGATGAAGCTAGTGAATATATCCTCTCGGTTACAGAAAATGGATATGGAAAACGCACGCAGGTGAGCGATTATCGCCGTTCAGGCCGTGGCGGGCAGGGTGTTGCTAATATAGAAACCAGCGAGAGAAATGGCCAAGTTATGGCTTCATTTACGGTCGTTGAGGAAGATCAATTAATGCTGGTCACAAATATGGGGCAGGTCATTAGGATTCGTGTTCATGGTGCAGAAGGGGACTCCATTCGTATTGCTGGCCGTAAAACACAAGGTGTAAGGCTGTTTGACGTGACCGACGATGAGAGCGAGAAGGTTGTTTCGGCAGGTCTTGTTCGGGAAGCTGATAGTGAGGATGAAGAAAATCTTAATGTCGGCACTGATGATGAAAACGCGCATGCTGACAAAAACAATCATGGTGGGTCAGGGGATAGAACTGATAACAATAGCACTGATACCACGGATAGTGAGACAGGCGAATGAGTCGAAAAGTAATCATCTACCCCGGAACATTTGATCCGCTTACATACGGCCATATTGATATTATTGAACGAGGTGCAAATCTCGGTGATCAGCTTATTGTGGCCGTTTCGCTAAATAGCGGGAAGCAACCGCTTTTTACGATCGAGGAGCGCACAGCACTTGTCATGGCCGAAGTTAAGCAGATCAATGCCAAACAAAAAACCACCACGCCCGTTCTTGTAAAAAGTTTCTCTGGATTACTAACCGATTTTGCAACCGAGCAGAGAGCCACTGCGATTTTGCGTGGACTTAGGGCGGTTGCTGATTTTGAATATGAATTTCAAATGGCAAGTATTAACAAGAGGCTTCATGGCGAACTAGAAACTATGTTTCTAATGGCAGCAGAACAGCAGCATTTTGTTGCATCGCGTTTTGTAAAGGAAATTGCTCTTTTCAATGGTGATGTCTCTAGTTTTGTACCCGCAAATGTAGCCGATGCCCTTCATAGGAAGATGAAAGAAACCTCAGCTAATTGAAAACAGTGCCTAATTAGACACCTGCCGCTGTTAGAAAATATAAAATCTAGACTCTGATTGAGGTATTGGTGTCAACGTCAGCGTAACAATCTTAATGCCTTAATATCTTGGCTCAAATTCACCATCGGTTCTTGGCATGGCCATATACTCTTCTTTTGTGATCCTAATCATTGGGTGATCACCAAACTCCTCCAAACGCCTACCACACGCAAACCTTTGGTAGCACTCAAGAAAAAAGTGAATCATAAGGCAAAAAAGGTAGACAGCGATTCTCTGATCCGCTAGGGAAAGGTCGAGTGGCGATTGATCAACATAGGTCACTTGCGTAATTCAAGTACTTTAGTTCGCTTCAGTACGGGAGCGTAGCTCAGTTGGTGGAGCAAGTGACTTTTAATCAATGGGTCACATTTTTTCAAACAAAGTCAACAGCTCAAGTCACGGGTCAAGTGACCAAATAGGCTAGTGTTTATCTTGACGATGGAGACTTCATCTGTGGACTAGCAGCATCTTTACTGTTTAATCTGTAAAATGTTCGCTAGGAACTTGGGTTATCACAAAGTGGGGGAAGGTTACCACAAGCTCCTAGCGAGCGATCACAATGGAACTTCTATCCCCAAGCAACAATCAGACAAATTGTCTCAGAACAAACACCAAAGACAGGTTATGAACAGGCACATTTTAATTCGCAGTTGCATCACCGCAATAAACAATACCGTCTGCGTTGTTGCGCTGGTGGCTGTCTATTTAGCTAAAGAAATTGAGTTTGAAGAACGGACAATTTACGGAATGGCTAGTGTTGTGGTTTGGCTTGCTGTTCAGCGTATTGTCGGTAAAGCCTTTCCAAGACCATAAGGAAGGAGCAATTATGACTTCTCCGTGTATAGGCGTCTGCAAACTCGACCCTTCTATCGGTCGTTGTCTAACTTTGACCATTTTGGGAAAGGGTTTGGCAAAAGCGGTACAAAAAAGATAACTAAATTTTTTGGGAGAAGGGTCGTCAATTATAATAACGAGATTTTAATTCCTCCCTTAAAACGCTCGATGAGCGAAAGGCAGGGTCACCTTCGGGTGACCCTTTTTTTTCGTCTTATCGACCCTTATGGAATTCAAGAAATTGCTTCAGCACATTTGAATCGTTTTCCATGATATAGGGTATCCAAACCGCAACTGTCGCTCCGTATTGGTCTTCCATTGGATTCTGTTCACAATGTTTCATTATTGCTAGCCACACAGCATATTCATCCATATTAGTCAATCACAAGTTTCATCATTAAAGCAAGGCATTACATTTGCCCTATTTAGGCTAGTCACTTGCCCCAAAATCAACAGTCACTTGCCCCAAAATCAAGCTACACGCCAACCACAAAAATATACACGTTATCTATGGTTTAACGCTATTTTAGTGCTTTACAGAGATTCAGTAATTTAGTACGAAAAGGGCAAGTGACTGAAGTGTACCAACAGTCACTTGTCCATATGACATGAGTTTTGTGGGCGCGTAGCTCAGTTGGTAGAGCAAGTGACTTTTAATCACTGGGTCACAGGTTCGAATCCTGTCGCGCTCACCACTTATGGTGGTTTACTTTTGTCTTAGTGCCAAAGATAACGTCAAAAATTGGGCCGCTAGTAGGGGTAAGAGGAGACCACGCCGGTTTAAGTTTAAACCATTGTAAGGCGTAGCTCCCGGCACCCAAGGTACGCCGCGTCACGCGTATCGTGACTGACCAGTAGTGCCGCCATATTATGCGACTTGACAACAGTTTGCAGCGAATCAAAACACTCTTGGCGCATCTCCCAGTCAAGTGCACTGAAACTCTCGTCAAGAAGCAAGATTGGCCGAGCACGGATTAGAGCACGAACAAGTGCTACACGCTGTTGCTGTCCACCAGAAATTTGCGATGGCATCCTGTGCTGCAACCCCGCAAGGCCAAGCTGCACAAAATAGTCGTGGATCTGGTTAAGCAGATTCGGCCTCAATTTTTCCTTGGGGCCAAGCCCGACTAGCACATTATTAAGACAAGTTAAATGTGCGAACAGATTGTCAGCCTGAAAAACGGTGGTTACGGGCCGCTGCCATGGTGTTAGGGCTAGCAGATCAAGACCATCCCAGACAAGCGTACCCGCAGTCGGAGTCTGAAAACCCGCAATTAGTTCAAGAAGCGTCGTCTTACCAACGCCAGACCGCCCCTGCAGCGCTAGAATTTCACCGCGGGCAACGCTAAGTTCGTATTTGAAATGGAGATCTTCACTCCAATTGAAACAAAGCCCCTCAATCTCTAACATCAACCTGCATCCCGCGCAGAAGGGCCGCGCCTTTTATAAATCCACCGAATAAAAGCAGTGTCAGAACAAGTAGGAGGAGCGCCAGTGCCGCCGCATCTTCTGCCCTATAGCGCCCCATCGTCTGATATAAGAGCCAGGGCAAGGTCTGAAACTGCTGGCTGCCAAAGAGGGCGATCACGGTCATGTCTCCAAGCGAGAGCGCCGCGCTGAGGCCTGCGGCAAAACCGAGTTCGGGTGCCAGCGCCGGAAATGTTATCAAACGAAACCGCCGCCACCCCCGCAGATCAAGGCTGTTACATAATTTATCCTGTGACCGCGCTAGCATCGCCATTTTCCCCTGAATTAGTCTATAGGAAAATGGTAGGGCCACAAGCATATTGGCCAGTAGCACCATAAACGGCGCGATAAGAAATACATCAACCAACCCCCGTAGCAGGATAAATAGTCCGGTGCCAAAGACAATAGCCGACACAGCCAAATAGAGCGAGACAGCGAGATCAAAAAGCCATTTTCCGGCGCTGCCCACGCGCACACGCGCGGCCGCAATCACTGTTGCGAGCGCCGTGGCCAACAACGCTGATGCAATCGCGATGACAAGCGATGCAAGCAATGCTCGATGGAAGGCCGGCCAGCCGATAACATTGAGCAGGTTGTTCGAGAGCCCGGCAACCATGATAGAAGCGATCGGTGCCATAGCAAGCAACAAAAACGCGGCAACCACTCCCATGTCTAACAGGAGTGTCCAGCGGCTCGTATCACCCGGTTGGCTTAGTCTCTTAGATACTAAAGGAGCGATAGCCACCATTCCAGTCCCATCAAAACGCGCCAGAATAGCCACCAAAACTGTACAGATTGTCAATTGGACAAGCGATAGAAACGCCGCCATTGGTATATCAAATTCAAATCTGAGGGCAGTGTAAATTGATACCTCAAGTGTAGTTACGCTGGGACCCCCACCAAGCATCAAAATCAGCGAAAATGATGTAAAACAGAGCAGAAAGACGATCGTCACTAAACCAGAAATGAGCTTTTTAAGTACCGGCCATTCAATTAGTTTGAAACGCTGCCAGTCGCTAAGCCCCCATTGCGCGGCAAGACGCCATTGGGCCGTCGGTATCGAAGATAAGCCCGAGAGAAACACCCGCAGCATTAACGGCACATTGAAAAACACATGCGCCAATAAAACCGCACCGAGACCATATATTGGAGACAGACCATCAGCACCAATGGCCCACATCAAATGCGAGATGAACCCATTCTGGCCCCAGACACCAAGAAGCCCTGAGACAGCCACAGTTGTTGGCATTACAATGGTCATAAATGACAAAGAGTTCAATATCCTAAGCCTCGATGTTAATACTCTGCGCCAAAATGTTAAAGCCATAGGTAGCGCAACCAATAGCGAAAGAAGAGCCGAAAGTGAGGCTTGCCAGAAAGTAAAACCAGCAACTTGCGTGACACGTAAGAGATTACCGGAAAGGAGGCTCGCATTCAGCCCCTCCGACCGTGGGTTACCAACACCAAGCAACGCGCCAATAGCAGTAAGGGCCATTAGGATTAGCCCTGCAGCTGCCAGCATGCCAAGTGGCACATATGGGCCGCTGTTACGGCGACTGACTATGGGGTAAGAGCTGTTTGCCATTCATCAACCCAGGACGCCTTGTTAGCCGCAACCTCATCAGGCGTGAACAAGAGAGATTTTTCCGGCTTTATTAGCGTTTCAAACCCGTCAGGGAGTGCCACTCTGCCGGCGGGATACATCCAGTTTCTCATTGGAATCGCTGTCTGGAATCCTTCCTCGAGAATAAAATTCATGAATTTTTTAGCAAGCTCAGGTTCAGAGGCACCTTTTAGCATCCCCGCTACTTCAATCTGCATATAATGTCCCTCAGTAAAGCTGGCTGCCTTGTAGCGATCGGTGCCATCGGTAATAATGTGATAGGCCGGTGAGGTAGAGTATGAAAGGACCATATCGGCCTCACCCTCTAGAAACATTGAATAAGAGTCCCACCACCCCTTTGTCACAGTGACAATTTTTGGTCGTAGGGCAGCCCAAACCTCTGGCGCCCTGTCCCCATAGACGGATTTAATCCAAAGCAGTAACCCAAGGCCTGGGGTCGCTGTGCGAGGATCCTGTATGATGATACGCAGATCATCAGGTGCAGACAGTAGGTTGGCAAGTGACGTCGGCACTGTGGACAGCTTTGTGCTATCATAAACGAAAGCGAAATGCCCCCAATCGAAAGGCACGAAAACATCATCTTCAAAAGTGACTGGCAAAGAGGTTCGGCCTTTAAGGCTAGTGCCATGCGGCGCAAAAAGGCCCGTCTGTCTGGCCGTTGTCATCAGATTGGTATCAAGGCCGAGGACGATGTCGGCTCTTGAGTTTTCACCTTCGAGTTGAACCCGGCCAAGAATACCAATGGAAGAATCAAGCGCGATGAATTGTAGATCACAGCCACAATGTTCTTCAAAAGACTTTTCAATAGACGGGCCAGGACCCCATTCAGAAGCGAAGGAATCATAGGTATAGACAGTAAGGACTGGTTTAGCTGTGGCAAGTACCGGTGTGCAAAGTACCATGAAAAAGGTTACATAAAGGGATTTTATGTTCATAACAACTCCAATGCAGCGTTAGCCATATTGAGCGGTTTGAGAAGGGGTCAGGGGGCATCCGACAGGTACCACCCGGTTCCGCTTTCCTCCGCCAGCATGACCTGGTTCAGGTTCGATGGGTTTTTCTCAGATTCGGCGGGCAACGCCAAAACACCCCAAGGGAATAGTCCTAACATAACGCAGTCTTCTGGATGACAGAAGCCTTAAAAAGAATATTTGCGCAGAAAAATTTGCAATAAAGGGTGGCATCCAAAAACAACACCTAACATATGCGCAGAACTCTACGATTGTGGCAGTTTGAGTGCCTCTATATCTAGAAAACAAACCGTGAGGCATGGAAAGGAATCATTCACAGAAATTGGACGTAACAAACTCAAGTTTGACCCCTTTCGTGCTTACCAATTTTTCTGGTGGAAAGGAATTTCAAGGATTAACTCTTTCCTTCGTTATTTTGATTTGAGACCGAAGATATAACGAAATACATCTAAAATTTTTGTGAAGAGGGGGTTTCGCTTAACATCTGTGATGCCTGTTGATATGGTAATTGGACTTAATTTCGATTCTGGACACAAAATGAAAACACTAGATTTTAAAATATATCTAGCTGCAATTATCCGCAAAATTAGAAAAATTCTTCTACCAAACTTTGACGAATATGGCCAAAGGCCACCAAACTTATTTTTAAGCCCATCCCAAAGCATAAATGAACAATTACAGTACACTGGACGCAAACTGAACTTCGCAGATAGTAAAATGAAACCGGTAAGGTGGCAGTCTGCCGCGAGAAAAAAGCTGGCTCAAATCACCGGATACACCACAGTTCGACCACACCCAGAAGTAATCAAACAATCTGAGATAAATCGATTGGAAGACTTGATCTATAAATTGAGTATTTATATTCGTGCTGAAAAATTCTTAGATATCCCAGTTCATCTTGTTTATAAAAATTCAATAACGGAGAAGGCGCCGGTTTTTATTTTCCTAGCGGGTTCGACCTCTGGCGTTCACGTTGGGTGGGGAGAGGCTAAGGTTCCCATTGATCATGAAAGAATTTCTTTCGGTTCTGACATGCTTTTACGTGCTGCAAGGGATGGTTATTTAGGTGTTGGCATAGAACAACCCTGTTACGGAGAGCGTCTAGAAAAGCACTTACATAAAAAGTCTAATAACCGTACGGCCGATGCTTTTGGTCACCTTTTATTACAAGGAAAAACTCTTGTCGGACTTGGAGCGAGTGACGTTTCATCAGTTCTCGATTGGTTAACCTCGGAGGATTGCCAGTTCAATGTAGATCAAAACCGCATTTATCTTTTTGGGCATTCTTCAGGTGGAACGTTGGCCCAGTATTGTGGTGGTTTAGATGAGAGAATTGCTGGAGTTGTTGCTAGTGGTTCAGTTGGGCCGTTTAGCCAAACTATCACACAAAGAGGTTGTCTGGGATTTGATGGATTTGTGCCGGATATTTTAAATTGGTTCGAGTCATCAGATATTGTTGCTTTGCATGCACCAAGATTGTTTCTCGCGATTAGCGGGATTAATGATCACATTTTTCCATTCAAAGGCGCTAAACAGGTTGTCGATGAGGCGCGCGTTTTTTTTGAAGCTTTTGACGCTGCATCAAAAATTCGTGCGGTGGATGGATTTGGCGGGCATCGATACTACGGACAACTTAGTTGGGAAGTCTTTAAAAAGGCAGTAAATAATAAGTAGGGTTAATCGAAGAATGTATTGCGTAAGCTTTCGACTGTTAACGCGCTTGGCGATCTATCAGTGCCACTGCAATCTAAAGTTTGAAGTAGATCAATAGCCAAAGGGTTATGGGTTGGAAACGCGGAACCCAGGCGCTAATGTAATTATTAATCACCTCAATAAGAGGAGAGTGTTCCATAGAAAACAAAAACCTAAGCCAGAGTTACAAGAATAAATGTCGCATAATGTATATTATGGAAGCTTATTTAAGGGTAAATGTCAGTCCATCAATGCCGGGTTCAGTTCCAACCGGGCAAATTGCCATCAATGTCTCATAATCAGCATCAAGACCCAGGTGGGTTAGCACGGCTCTTCCTGGCTTTACCTTGTTTATCCAGCCAAATGTTTGCTCATAATGACTATGGGCTTGATGGGGCGAGGAACGTAACGCCTCAACAATCCAAAGATCAATGCCTGCCAGCTTTTCAAAAGCATCCTCACTCATCCCAACAACATCAGTGGAGTACCCAAATTTTTTGTCAAAAAGAAAACCAAGTGAGGTCGTATTACCGTGATCCTGGTGCAGCACGTCAATTTGACATCCGCCAATGTCTAACCTGTCACCAGCAGCAATAATGTGCATTTTCATTGGTGGAGTAAAATAGGAAGGCGATTCTGCCAGCTTTGTAAAAAGATAGGGAAAGCGCTCAAGAATTTCAAGGGAATGCTGTTTTGTTGCATGAACAGGTATATCATTGCGGTCTGGCCAGTAAAAAGCGCGCAAATCATCTAGCCCAGCAACATGATCAGAGTGCGTATGGGTGATCAGCAAGGCATCAATTTTTTTCAGCCCAAGCGGTATCAACTGGTTGCGAATATCTGGCCCTGCATCAACCAGAATCACTTTATCATTAACCTCAACAAGCACGGCGCAACGTTGACGCCGATTACGTTCATCCTCTGGGTTGCATTTACCCCAGCCAGCTTGGCCAAGCGCCGGAACTCCAACTGATGTTCCGCATCCAAGCATTGTGACTTTCATGATATTTCCATTCGGTTAAACAAACGAAGTGTGTTTGCGCGGGTAATGTGTGCCATCTCCAATGGCTGTTTGCCCCTAACTGTGGCCAATTTTTCCAATGTATTAGCTGCAAAGGCTGGTTCGTTTGACCGCCCACGATAGGGCACAGGCGCTAGATAAGGCGAGTCTGTTTCAACAAGAATTCGATCTTCGGGAATATTAGTTGCAATTGCGCGCAACTCGTTAGCTTTGTTAAAGGTCAGGATGCCTGAAAAACTGATATAAAACCCAATGTCAATGGCTCGTTCCGCCAATTCATGCCCGGAGCTAAAACAATGCAAAACGCCACGGAAGGCTCCCTTTTCCATTTCATTTTCCAGAATAGTTGCCACATCGTTGTCCGCATCACGCGCATGAACGATAATTGGTAAATCCAAACAGCGAGCAACCGCAATTTGTGCCCTAAAACTATCCTCTTGTTGTTTTGGCGTTGCATAATCGTAAAAATAATCAAGACCCGCCTCTCCGATGGCAACACATTTTGGATGATCAGCCGACGCCAGAATCACGTCTACATTGGCCGCGTCTGGTTCGGAACCTGCCTCATGCGGGTGAATGCCAACTGAACACCAAATATTATCATAGGTCTCGGCTAACGCTTTTGGCCTATCAGATGTCGTTAACTTTACACCAATAGTGATAATGTGGGAAACACCAGCCTCTGCAGCTCGTGCCAAAACTCCCTCGAGATCGTTGGAGAGCTGTGCATAATCAAGATGGGCATGACTATCAATTATCATAGGCTTGGAATTATCCCGCATTGACGTTAACCCTCATCCACAAACCGAGGAAAGACCGGTTCTGGTTTAGCAATCCCCTGCCCGCTAGCCAGTCGCGCCTTACCGATAAGGAAACTGAAATCGCGCTGCGTCGGGTCAACCCCAAGCTGGTCCAATATTTTGCTGGCAGACTCTGGCATTACTGGCTGAACCAGAATTGCAATTTTACGGATGGTTTCGGCCAGAACCGCGAGCACTTCTGCCATGCGCTTGGGATCGGTTTTCTTTAATGCCCACGGGGCAATGGAGTCAACATAACGGTTGGCTTGTGAAATAACCTGCCAGATTATTCGTAGCGCTTCATGGAACGCCTGATTATCAATATGACGACGAACATTAACTAATAATGAATCAACACTTTTTAAAAGCTTTTCATCTTCTAAGTTTAGTGGTTCTGGTATTGCCGGCATAATTCCGTCACAATTCTTAAAAATCATCGACAACACACGCTGCGATAAATTGCCAAGGTCATTAGCAAGGTCACCATTTATCCGCTGCGTCATTGCCTGAACCGAAAAATCACCGTCATTCCCAAACGGCACCTCACGCATCAAAAAATAGCGCGTTTGATCGAGGCCGTAGGTTGCAGAAAGATGGTTTGGGTCGATTGCATTACCGAGAGATTTTGAAATTTTTTGCCCGTCATTTGTCCACCAGCCATGCGCAAAAACTCGTTTTGGCAATGGTAGGTCAGCAGCCATAAGAAACGCTGGCCAATAAACTGCATGAAATCGCAATATGTCCTTGCCAACCATGTGCAAATCAGCAGGCCACAACCGCGTGTATTTTCCCTTATCCTCGGCTAGCCCATGCTCCGGCCAACCGGCTGCCGTCAGGTAGTTTGTCAGTGCGTCAAGCCACACGTACATTACATGGTTATCATCATCTGGAACGGGAACACCCCATTTGAAACTAGCCCGGCTTACCGACAAATCACGAAGCCCGCTTTTTACGAAGCTTTTTACCTCATTAAAACGGCTTTCCGGCCCCACAAAACTGGGGTTTTCCTCATAAAACGCTAATAGCTTGTCTTGCCATGCCGAGAGGTTGAAAAAATATGATGGCTCCTCAACCCATTCTACAGGCGCGCCGGTTGGCGCCATGCCATCAACAAGCTCAGTTTCAACAAAAAATGTTTCATCCCGAACAGAATACCACCCTTCATACTTACCAAGCCTTATATTACCGTTATCTCGTAGGATGGACCAAATTCTTTGACAAGCTGCTTTATGCCGGGCTTCTGTTGTCCGGATAAAATCATCATTCGAAAAATTCATGGCTTCAGTCAAATCACGGAAATTTTGGCTAACCTGATCAGTAAAATGTTGTGGTGTAAGGTCCGCAGCCTCCGCGGCTTTCTCAACTTTTTGTCCATGCTCGTCAGTTCCGGTGAGAAAGGTCACATTATATCCATCAAGCCGCTTAAATCGGGCCATAACGTCACAGGCAAGCGTTGTGTAGGCATGGCCTATATGAGGTTTATCATTCACATAATAAATCGGCGTTGTTATGTAATAGTTCTGGCTCATGGAGTTTACCCGGACATACGCGTTGTAAAATACAATAGAACAAGCAATGAGTTAGCCCAGCCACATCCCTAGGGCAAGGTTTTCTCACATAATTTAATCATTTGCCGGAGTAAAAACCGAGAAAAATCCATATAAAGCCCTTCGGCCCTAGCTGACTCTCGCAAGAAATCACCGTGGAATACCGCCAATTGGGAACCTGAATGTCGACTGCATAACACACGGATGGCAGGCATCTCAAAGTCACAAGTGACAAACGCATTGCGGCCACTTGCCTTTAAAGCTGCCAACCGCAGTAATCGATCTAGACAAAAGACCGCGCCCTCACGGCTTATCCGGCCCGCCGCCGCACTGCGACCCCATTTGCCGGCCAAAGCAGCTATTGCGCTGACATTAGGTTTGGATTCGGCAATCAGTGAACAGGCAACTTGATAACAATCAGCAGCCCCGCTCTCGGCAAGGGAAATAGCTCGTCCTGGTGCGCCAGCACATAGCTGAGCTAGCAAATCAAATTGTTTGGCACCTCCATCTGGCCATTTTTTTGTCAAAACATCCCGGCATGAAAGGGCATTTAGAGGCGATAGTCGAACCACACGGCATCTTGAACGGATGGTTGGCGGCAGTTGGCCAGGGCGTGACGAAACAAGGAAAATAATGGAGTTTTCTGGAGGTTCTTCCAACAGTTTTAGCATGGCATTGGCTCCATTGCGGTTTACTTCATCCATGGAGTCAATAACCGTAACCCGAAATCGACTCCGGGCTGGCTTATGTGACATAAAAGGTACCATCGCGCGGATTTGATCAATTTTGATTTGGCCAGACCTATTTTCATCAAGAACCGGCGCAATTGCTAAATAATCAGGATGCGCACCATTGAAAACCAGCTTGACCCCAGGATCATTCAGCGAGACAGAGAATCCGGTAACCTCTGCACTAAAGAGATAGTTATTATTAACCCTCTCGGATAATATCCATGCGGCAGCAAGCCGCGCCACAGTGGCCTTTCCAATGCCGGATGGACCGGTCAAAAGCCAAGCATGGTGCATACGCCCACTTGCCATCGAACTGGCAAGTGATCCAAAAAAATCACTGTGACCAATCACCAAAGTGGGGTCGACAATTTCTTCATGATGATTGTCAGCGTCACTCATTATTTGTTTGCCCAATTTCCGCGAGTTATATGCCTGCCTTAATTTAATTAAACGGCTATCGATTTGGCTCTTTTATTTTAAAGCCATGTGCCGTAAGTAGCTCCTTCACTATGGAAATGACGTCTCTTGATACATCGTCGAGCGGTCTCGCAGCATCGATTTTGATAATGCGATTTGGCTCTTTTTTGGCTCGAGCTAAAAACCCCTGCCTTACTTTTTGATGAAACGCCTCGCCTTTGGCTTCAAATCGGCCTTCTGATCCGCCACGCTCAACTGTTCTGGCAAGTCCAACATTGCTATCTACATCCAGCAAGAGGGTCAAATCAGGCACCAGCCCATTGCATGATAATTTGTCGAGACCATCGAGTACCTCGCCACTAATGCCGCCGACAAAACCCTGATAAATATGAGTGGAGTCTATAAACCGATCACAAATTACAATATGACCGCGTTGCAGGGCAGGTTGAATCACATGAACAACGTGTTCATGGCGTGAGGCTGACACTAGCATGGCCTCGGTAGCGGGCTGCCATTTTTGTATCGACCCAGTAAGCAACAACCCCCGAATTGCCTCAGCATCGTCAGTGCCGCCGGGTTCACGTGTAACACACAGAGAAAACTTCTCACAGTTTTTTTCAATCCAAATTTTAAGACGTTGAATTTGAGTTGTTTTCCCGCTCCCTTCACCTCCCTCAAATGTAATAAACAGGCCCCGCATTCTAACTTTTACCTTGCCGCTGCCGAAATAACTGGCGCCCCAAAAACAAGATACTTTATTGCCGCGCTAACCCGATCAAACATTCCAAGAGCTTGAACATCTCGAGCTGCATAAAGAGACAATTCTTGCTTCTCACCATCCATATTCAGCGTCAAAGTACCCAGCTGATCGCCTTTTTTAATGGGAGCTGGAACCGGATCGAGCCACTGTACTGATAGCTTTGTACCCCGTCGTTCTTGATAGGACAAAATCAAATGTAACGGTTCATTAAGCACTAAGTCCACCGTTGGTTTCTTGCCTAGCCATACATTCGCTTGATCAACCACCTCCCCTTTATCAAAAAACCGGTAAGTTTGAAATTCCCGAAACATTAAATCCATCAGCCTATTTGACTCAATCGATCTCTGTTTTATGCTTGTCATACCATTCAAGACCATAACAACACGTTGGCCATCACGCACCGCAGACCCAGCCAGCCCGTATCCCGACTCTTGTGTGTGACCCGTTTTCAGACCGTCAGCTCGCGAGTTACCATACACCAACGGGTTACGATTTGGTTGACGAATTTTGTTATAGGTGAACTCCCGTTTTGCAAAAATAGGGTATAATTCAGGATATTTATCTGCTGGAAAACGCCGGATCAATTCAGTGGTCAGGATATTGAGATCTCTTGCTGTTGTAGTAAGATCGGGATCTGGCCATCCTGTTGAATTGCGAAAATTAGTATTCTTCATGCCAATCTTTTTGGCCCAAAAATTCATTTCATCCGCAAACGCATTTTCAGTCCCAGAAATACCTTCCGCCATGACAATAGCGGCGTCGT
>CACEJY010000023.1 GCA_902559985.1 uncultured SAR116 cluster alpha proteobacterium
CTTGGCAACCATGATTTCGGTTCTTGTTGGCGGTTTGTCAGGTGGTCTTATGTCTGGCATCCTGACTGGAATACCTGGCACCCCTTCCTCCGTCGCAACTACTTTTGATGGTTTCCCAATGGCTCGCAATGGCGAGCCGGGGCTCGCTCTAGGTATAGGCGTCTGGTCTTCTTTTTGTGGCGGCATTATTTCGGCTGTTTTACTTGTCCTTTTTGCGCCTCAACTTGCTGCTGTTGGTCTAGAGTTCCAGCCATGGGATTTCTTTATGTTGGTAATGTTTGCACTAACCGTCACAGCCTCATTGGCGGGCAGCCATCTCATTAAAGGTTTGATTGCAGGTGCCGCTGGCTTATTGATTCGAACCGTTGGTGAGGATGATGCGGTTGGCGTTGGGCGATTTGATTTTGGTTCAGATTATCTTTTAACCGGTTTTGACTTCATAGCTGTTCTGATAGGATTGTTTGCCTTTTCTCAATTGCTTTCTGACCTTCGCAATCCAGCAAGCGCTCGCAAAGCCTTGAGTGATCAAAAACAAATTTTTGTAAAAATTGAGCATCGCCGTGCCATCATGATTTTGATCAAAAACTGGGTTGTGGTGATCCGGTCTGCCCTAATTGGAATGTTCACTGGAATTCTACCCGGAGCTGGTGGGTCAATCGCCAACATCCTCGCCTATGACCAAACCAAAAAAGCAGTCAAAGATGACTCAAAATTTGGAAAAGGTGATCCACGGGGAATAATCGCACCTGAAGCATCTAATAATGCAGTTGAAGGTGGTGCGTTGACACCATTGATGGCACTCGGAATTCCGGGTGATATAAGTGCTGCCGTAATGCTTGGAGCACTTTTAATGCACGACATTGTTCCTGGCCCAACATTTATTAGTGACGAGCCAATTCTGGCGTCTTCAATCTACATCGCCTTTTTTCTGGCAAATTTCATAATGATTGGAATGCAGTCTGGTATGCTTCGAATTTTTGTTCTTGTAACTCGTATCAAAACCTATGTATTGGCAACCGGTATTTTGACTTTTGCAACCATTGGAGTGTTCGCTCTCCATAACTCTGTTGAGGATATCTGGACATTATTCTTCTTCGGTATTCTTGGTTTTTTTATGAGGCAGTACGGGTTCCCTCTTGCACCAATGATTTTAGGCGTCGTGCTTGGTGACATCGCCGAGCTGAATCTGGCAAGAGCCCTAGCAATTGACCCAGATCCGATGTTATTCATTGCTCGTCCATGGTCACTTTTCTTTACTATTATCGCACTATTTTCAATCATTTTTCCGATCTACCAAAAACAACGCGGTAGCGGGTCCCTTCTTGAAAAACTCTATTCGCCCTTAATGCTTCTCGGACTCAGTATTCCCTTATTCATGATGGGCGGTATGTTCCGAACCACACTTGCAACCGCAGCATTAGTAATCGGAGCTTATGTCATCTGGCGGCGTTTCAATGGTCGCAGACTAAAGCAAAGATATTAAAATGATATTCGTTGTCGCAGAGGTTTGTTAGATTAGTCTATGAACAAATTTCCTGCTGCCAATTTGCGAGCGGTCCGAACAAGTCCTGCTGAACGTAAAGCAAACCCGCCAACAGTCCCTATATCATCACTTTGATCATCACTATTGTAATCCACAATCACATCAATCGTACCGGACGGATGTTCAATAGAAATGGTTGCGGGGCTGACTTTAGGTCGCAATAGTAACCCGTCTGCAATGCTTCCAGCCATTACCGCACAAGATGCAAGACATTGCGCGCCAGTCACAGCCATTGTTGGGTGCGGTTGCCACGGCATGAAATAGCGAGCAGCAATCGTACCGCCTGCCTTAGCTGGTGCAAAAATCGCAAATTTTGGCGTAACTGAATTGCTGACATCGCCCATTCCCATCGCGACACCGGCGGCCAATCTTATTCTTTCCATACGGCTCATGAAATCGGTATTACCCCCAAGTTGCTTAACTGTCTCGTGCCCTGACAACCCAAAGGCATCTGCTCGAGCAATCACCATAGGCATAGCAACATCCATACAGGTCACTTCAACGTCATTGAATTTGTCGCGCAAATTACCGGTTGGCAGTAACTTTCCAGTGGCTGACCCGACAACATCCATAAATTGCAGATCAATCCGTGCTGCTGTCCCGGGCACGCCGTCAATAGCAGCGTTACCGTCATACCTAACGATGCCACCCGGCGTTTGAACCCGAGCCTCAACCACCGCACCGGTGTTTACTAACTTGATGCGAACTGTGGTTATCACGTCACTTGCTGGCATTAAGCCCATTTCAATAGCAGCTGGCCCCACCCCTGACAAAATGTTGCCACATGTCGGCTTGAAGTCCACAAGTTGATCCGCCACGGAGACCTGCGCGAAAAGATAATCAATATCAGTCTCTTTGTTGTTGGACCGAGACAATATTGCAACCTTATTTGTCACCTGATTTCCTCCACCAATTCCGTCAATATTCAGCGGATGACCAGCGCCAATCACCTTAAGCAAAACTCTTGTAATATCATCCCGGTTTTCTGGTAGGTCAGCAGAATTAAAGTATGGCCCACGCGAGGTGCCACCACGCATGAAAAGAAATGGGATTTCGTGTTGCCTGGTCATCAGAAATTCCTTTTCACGAAAAAATGACTTTTAACATGCGGAAGGAGATCCGGGATAACTCCCCTTACAGCTGCCATCATATATACAATACTCAATTTCTGTATAGACTGAATGTATGCCATATAGGATTGCGGGTAATCCTTTTGGAATATGTGACAGAACAAAAAGGGAAAATGTGAGATGAGTAATAGTGGTATTGGGTTTATCGGACTGGGGCAAATGGGTCTGGGCATGGCCAATAATCTTGGCCAGGTAGCCCGTCCATTTTATGCTTATGACGCACTTTCGGAGGCAACCAAAAGGCTAGAGGGTGATGACGTTATCATTGCCAGTTCAGTTTCAAACATGGCCCAAAACTGCCATTTGATTTTTTTGTGCCTGCCATCGGCAAAAGAGGTAAAGGAAGTGATTTTTGGGCCTGATGGTATTGTCGATTCAGCACTGCCCAATCTGTCGATCATTGATACATCTACTATTGATCGAACTGAAGCAATCTCCATTCATAACCAGTTGGCAGGCAAAGGCATTACATATGCTGACTGTCCAATATCAGGTCTGCCTTTTCGAGCCACTGATGGAACATTAACACTGATGTTTGGAGGCAGCAGGGACCTTTTTGATACTACAAAGCAAGAACTAGATGCGATGGGTGAATTTATTGTCTACTGCGGTGAAAGCGGCGCTGGCCAAATGATGAAAGCAGTGAATAACATTATTTATAATATCAATATTGTTGCATTGTGCGAGGTTCTACCACTAGCTGTAGCGGGAGGACTCTCCACTGACGCGTTAACAAAAGTCGTTACAACAGCCAGCTCACGGAGCTTCGCTGCTGATCATTTTATTCCACGCATGCTGCAACGTCAGTTTAATAATGATTTTGCAATGGAAAACGCATACAAAGACATTCTCAATATTCAAAGAATTGCTATTGAAACCAGAGCATTGACACCTTTAGTGAACGCAATGACAAGCAGTTATCAAACGGCGATTAGTGCAGGGTTGGGCAGTGAACCGAAAAGTGCCATCATCAAAATTTACGAACAAGTGCTTGGCACTGAATTTAGTAACAAATAAATTGAGACTATTAGACGATTACCTCTTTTGTCACACCTAAAACACTCACAAACCTGTTTTAAGAATTTCGTTTTGCTTATAAAACCAAATCAATTGCCTGGCTGTTTTTTTCATAGTAGGTGTAAAGCGCAAAAATAAGGGAACAGATGTCAATCTATTCAGACTCACTTGCTGCCGCCTTTGGGCTGCTTGCAACCGCCGACAGCGACTTGATGGAAATACTTTATCTTTCGATCAATGTCAGCCTTTTATCGTTGGTGCTATCTTGCGCGATTGGTCTCCCAATTGGAGCCATTCTCGCGATACGCCAGTTCCATGGGCGCGATACACTGGTTGGCATTTTTAATGCCCTAATGGGGCTGCCACCAGTTGTTGTTGGGCTTCTGGTTTATTTGCACCTATCACGTTCTGGACCATTTGGCTGGCTGGGATTGCTATACACACCGCAAGCCATGGTGATAGCGCAGATGATCCTGATTACCCCCATCATCATAGCGCTATCTTGTCAGGTACTTGAAGATATGCATGAGGGTTATAAAGATTTTTTTGATAGCCTTGTTGTGCCAAAACGGACGGCGCTTGTCGCCTACATTATTGACGCGCGCTATTCGCTGATGACGGTAATTCTTGCCGGATTTGGCCGGGCCGTTTCTGAGGTTGGGGCGGTAATTATCGTCGGTGGGAACATCGATCATCTAACGCGTGTAATGACAACTGCAATTGCTCTGGAAACATCAAAAGGTGAACTTGAACTAGCTCTTGCACTTGGTTTTGTTTTATTAAGCATCTCGCTTGCAGTTAATTTTCTGGCACAATGGCTCAAAGCGTCTGCCAAAAGGCGGGCCTATGTCTGATAAAGCCACTCCTGCACTTAATTGCCTGCTGCCAATCACCGTTGACAATCTATCATTGGCTTTAAACGATCGCGTTTTGATTGACCGCATAACATGTCAAATTAAGGGCAATGGTATAACCGTAATTATGGGGCCAAATGGTGCCGGAAAAAGCCTTTTTTTGCGTTGTCTACACGGTTTGGTAGAACCCGACTCTGGGCAAGTGCACTTTGCAGGCAAGCCGCCATCACCTGCTATACGACAACGGCAGTCAATGGTGTTTCAGGCACCAACGATTCTACGTCGAACAGTTCTAGCAAATCTTTTGTTTGTGGCTCGTCAACGCGGCGTGTCAAATTCTCAAACTTCAATAGATTGTCTAGCACAACTGCGACTTGACCATCTGGCCCAACATCCTGCACGGCTATTGTCTGGTGGCGAAAAACAGCGGCTTGCTCTTGCCAGAGCGCTGATAATAAAACCTGCAGTTCTTTTTCTAGATGAGCCCACATCAAATCTCGATCCCACATCTGTTGAGACCATCGAGAGAAATTTGCAATTAGTCAGCCAGCAAGGCACAAAAATCATTTTGGTCACCCATGATCTGGGGCAGGCCAAACGCCTTGCAGGTGATGTGCTGTTCCTTCACCATGGAAAACTTAGTGAACATAGCCCAGCGACTTCATTTTTCAAGAATCCAGAGTCAAAAGCTGCCAAAGATTATCTGGCTGGCAAACTTGTTCTTTGATTACAGTCAAATGAACAAACAGGAAATGAAGATTAAGAGAGAACTATGATAGTGACAAAATTTATGATTATTGTTGTTCTCAGCACGACTTTCCTCATAGGAAATGCGGTTGCCGACAACACTATTTTGGTGCAATCGACAACTTCAACAAAGAACTCTGGCCTGTATGATCACATTTTGCCATTGGTAAAACAGGATACTGGCGTCACTGTAAATATTGTGGCCGTTGGCACCGGTGCCGCCATCAAGAATGCAATGAATTGTGATGGTGATGTATTATTGGTTCATAGCCGGAAGCGCGAGGATCAGTTTGTTGCCAGCGGTTATTCCAAAAAGCGCTACGATGTGATGTATAATGATTTCATTATTGTTGGCCCAAATGACGATCCTGCGGGCATCGCCAAAATGAATGATGCTGTTTCTGCCTTGAAAAAAATTGCAGCCACCAAGTCTAAATTTGCCTCTCGCGGTGATGACTCAGGGACGCATGGCAAAGAGAGATCTTTGTGGAAACATACTGGCGTGAATCAGGATGCCAGCTCGGGTAGTTGGTATCTAGAAACAGGATCTGGTATGGGTGCAACCTTGAACACGGCTGTCGGCACAGAGGCCTATACATTGAGTGATAGATCATCTTGGGAAGTGCATGCCAACAAGTCTGATTTCAAAATTATGGTCCAAGGTGATAAACGCCTATTTAATCCTTATGGCGTGATGCTAATTGACCCGGTTCGATGCCCCAGTGTAAACAGCAACGGCGGCAAAGCTTTTATTGATTGGCTAATCTCGAAAAAAGGACAAAAAGCCATTGCACGCTTCAAGGTTGCTGGCAAACAAATGTTTTTTCCAAACGCCCAATGAAGAAGACGAATGCTGATCAAACCTAGCACCAAAAACTTTTCATGGTGTCAGCAAAATCTTTCCTATGTGATTGCTCGATTCCATTAGCTGATGTGCCTCAGCAGCATTCGCAAAAGAAAATACAGCATGCGTTTCAGGGACGATTACTCCATCTGTAAATTTGGGCCAGACGTGTGTTTCAAGTGATCTGCAGATTTCAGATTTTTCAGCGATTGAGCGCGGCCGCAAGCGAGCCCCTGTGATAGTGAGATGTTTGCTGTGAACATGGCCAAAATCAATTTCTGCCAATTTACCACCCCGAAGATTTATAATCATGAGCCGCCCACCATGAGCAAGAAGCGATACCTCCTTTGGTAAATAATCGCCACCAATAATATCGACAATAACATCAACGCCCCGACCATTTGTTCTGGTTTGGACAATGTCCACGAAATCCTCAGCTCGGTAATTGATTGCACAATCGGCCCCAAAACGCAGGATCGCATCACATTTCACCTTATTGCGCGCCGTGGCAAATACATTTGCGCCAAATGCCTTAGCGACCTTAATGGCGGCATATCCAATGCCGCTTGTTCCGCCCTGTACAAGAAGTGTTTCACCCGGTCTTAGCTGGCACCGGTCCATCACGTTAGTCCAGACGGTACAAAACACTTCTGGCAAACCAGCGGCGTCAACGACCGAGACACCATCGGGAATTGTCATACACTGGCCTTCTGGAGCAATTGCATATTCTGCATAACCTCCACCGATCAGAAGTGCGCACACTAAATCACCCGGTTTGAACCGCGAACAATATTTACCAGAAGCAATTATTTCTCCGGCAACCTCCAACCCCATAATATCAGGCGCACCAGCAGGCACGGGGTACCTTCCCTCTCGTTCTCGAAGATCGGCGCCATTAACACCAGCGGCATGCACTTTAATTAACACTTCACCGTCTTTTGGCAGCGGAACTGGAGCAACCATAACAGAGAGATTACTTGGTCCACCTGGAGTGGTTACTCCAACAAAGTGCATTTTACTCGGCAAAGATTTGATAGAATTTTCCTCCGCATCGATCTTTAAATCGGTTTTTACAACGTGGATCAAAAGAAAATATGCGTTTTAAGGCAAAATATTCTCAGAAACCCAAAATTACATTGACATAAAAGGGTTACCTGACCACAAATGTTGTGTCAAAATATGCAATCAATTAAAAGTACAGTTTTGGAGGAATTTATGAGCATTCGTAAATCGATTGTGTTGACTGCAGCAGCAGCTCTCACTCTTACATCAGGTGCAGCACTGGCTGCCTATCCTGAGAAGCCAATTAAAATTATGGTGGGATTTTCTGCCGGTGGTGGAACAGACACAACATCTCGTGGCTTTGCGTCTTACATGCACGAAGCCGAATCGATGGGTGGACAGCCTGCCTATATTGTTAACCTTCCTGGCGCTTCTGGTCAGAAAGCGGCAAAACAAGTTCTGAAGGAAAAGGCTGACGGGCATACATTGTACATGATTAATATCGGTACGTTTATCGTAGGCGAATTAGCAAAGGGTAAAGACGCACCTTACAGCGTCAGAAATGATTGGGTCAATTTAGGTTGCATGTCGCAGCTCGTTACCTCATTGCAGGTTCATACTTCCAACCCGGCAAAAAATATGGCCGAGTTTATTGCCGCAGCAAAAGCTTCTGGGAAGGTTCATACCTGGGGAACATCAGGTGCTACAACAATGCACTCTGGCATTGGGCATCTTTTCTTTGACACCTATGGGATCCCGCATAAAAAGGTCCCATTCAAGGGTGGCTCAAAAGCCCGCGCCGCTCTAGTGTCCCAGTCCGTTGAGTCGGTGTTTGGCGGGAACAACACTATTGCTGGTTTTGAGGACACAATTCGTCCATTGGCCACAGCCGGTGCTGGCCGCGACACAACAATGCCAGATCTCGCAACATTCAAGGAGCAGGGCATGGAAGGTGCAGACTTTACAGGGCTATTCTGCCTATTTGCACCAAAAGGGGTCTCTGAAGAAGTCAAAACAAAGGTCGGAGCTGCCATCAAACACATCGCAGGCATAAAAGGCTTTAAAAAGTTTATGAAGAAAAACAACCTAGCTGCCTTTGAAACTGATGCGAAAGCAGCAGTGGCTGCACAAAACGTGATGTACAAAACAATGGGTCCAGTTGTTGCAAAAATACTTGCAAGTCAATAAGACTCCATAAAAATTGTCGAAAAGGGACAGGTGAACTAGAAAAACTTGTCCCTTTTTCTATTCAAAATTTTCTTTATTTCAAAAATTTGAAGCTGATAGCCGGGGTTTAAATGGCGAACGACAATTACAAAACTAATATAGAATATGGTGTAAGTGCGGTTGTATCACTTATTGGTCTATTTTTTGTATATCAAGCGTTCACGATTGGTGTTTCGAAAGAAGCTGTGGGCCCAAGGACAATGCCTATGACCCTTGCTGTCGCTCTAGTTCTGGGCGGGCTCTGGCTAGCATTTAGGGCCTTTCGCGGAAAAGCGGGGAACCTCAAGGAAGGGTATGGCTTTTTAGAGAGCAACTTGAAGCGAATAACACTCGTGGTCGGCTGTGGTTCTTTATTTGTCCTTACTTTCTGGCTGCTTGGATATTTTGCGGCAATTATAGTTACTTACATATCCATGCTTTATGCTTTTGGCGTAAGAGACCATCTAAAAATAATAATTGGTGCCATCGTTATGGCTTTTGTTATGCAATGGTTATTCATGGGTATTATGAGATTAAACGACCCCAGTGGCGTGCTAGTTGACTTACGTCCATACACAACTTTGATTAGCGGGGAATAACTTCAAATGGTTTTTGCCGATATTATTGGTGGGTTTGCAACCCTTTTTAGTGATCCCTACGCCATTTATTTTGTGGTGTTAGCAGCCTTTGTTGGCATTGTATTCGGCGCCCTACCGGGCCTCACGGCGGCAGCTGCAATCGCGATGATGTTACCAATTCTGATTGCCTACAATGATGAAATAGGTGGGCTTGCAGGGCTTGCTTTTCTATATGTCATTGGCAAATCTGGTCGATATGGTGGCTCGATTGCTGCTATTCTATTTAACACCCCAGGAACTGCCGCTTCAGCAGCAACCATGCAAGATGGGTACCCCATGACCCAATCCGGGCGGGCCGGTAAAGCACTTAAGACCGCGACCGTTGCCTCGGCATACGGTGACTATTTTGGCGAGATTATTCTGATATTCGGAGCGGTCGCTATCGCCGCATTCACAAAGAAATTTGGTCCACCAGAGAACTTTGCCATCTACCTCATGGCGTTTGTCGTCATTGGCTCCGTTGTCAGTGACAGTATAATCAAAGGAATTATCTCAACACTGTTTGGTGCTGTTATAGCCCTTATCGGTGAAGATACTATTACTGGTCAATTTAAAATGACGATGGGAATTGATGAGCTCGAGTCTGGAATGGCTCTGGTGCCCTTACTTATAGGTGTCTTTGTGATATCCGAGGTAATCATTCAAGCTGAAAAAGCAGCCAAAGTTAAGATGATTGATCTCGATAAATCAAAGCTTGACGATCCTACCGCTCACTATTTCACCTGGCCAGAATTTAAGAGATGTTTTCCGTTGATGTTTAGATCATCAATTTATGGATCGCTGATCGGTATGATGCCGGGTTTAGGCTCTTCTGTTGCATGTTTTGTGGCTTATGGAGAAGAAAAACGTAAAGCAAAAAACAAGGATAAATGGGGCACAGGCGTTGTTGAAGGTATTGCCGCCCCCGAATCTGCGAACAATGCGGTATCGGGCCCTTCAATGATTCCCCTGTTAACTCTTGGAATACCAGGCTCAACAATAGCAGCCGTCTTAATTGGTATGTTCCTTGTTAACGGCCTGCAGGTTGGCCCGCAGATTTTTGCGACTGAGCCTCCATTATTTGTGGCGGGACAAATGATGAGCCCTCGCGAATTCATTTTTGGAATTTTTGCTGCTGGCCTCGTTGGGATAGCCTGCTATGCAATAATTGGTTATTTCGCTGCACCCTTGATTGGTCGGGCAATAGCTATTTTACCTACTCAATATCTGTATCCGTTCATTTTTATGATTTCTCTAGCGGCCAGCTATTCCTCTCGAGCATCTATATGGGATGTAGGATTTGCAATTCTATTTGGAATCATAGGGTATGGTATGCGCCGTACCAATTTTTCTGCAGCGGCGTTCATCATTGCATTTGTTCTGACTTCAAGCATGGAAGAAGCTTTTCGCCAATCAATGATTATTTCCGACAATGGTATTTGGCTTTTCTTTAGTTTTGAGTATCAAAACAAATTCTCATACGCTCCAATATTTCTCTTAATAGGGGCCGCAGTTGTTATTATTCGGGCAGTATCATCGATGTCAAAAAACAAAAATGTGACGCCAAAATAGCTACTTTTTTAGGACCAGTAAACGTAAACAATAAGATGTTTTGAACCATGTCGGCATTTTTGCCGATTTGGCCTTTTACTGTTTCCATGTAATGTCTTTTGATAAGTGTTAGAGATCAAAACTTGATGATACTTGTATGAGACAGTATGTGAGCTTTGTCTCATCAGGATCGGGTACAAAAGAAATAGTAAGCAGGTAAAAACTCACCATGGCAACAACTACTGTTGAAGAAATGGCCGCATCATTTCAGGAAATGGGGACCCCATTCATTGTTGGCCATCCAGGCGGAGAATCAGTTGAATTGATAGACGCAGCAAAAGCGCAAGGCGTCCGTTTTATACTTATGAAACAGGAAGTTGCCGGCGCCATGCTGGCTTCTACATGGGGAGAAATCAGCGGCAGCCCCGGGGTGTGCTTGTCTACGCGCGGTCCAGGCGCAACGAATATGGTAAATGGTATTGCACACGCTTATCTAGACAGGGCTCCACTAATTGCAATTACTGACAGATATTCTAGCCGCGAACACGCCATCGGCATCCGCCAGAGACTTGACCACCAAGCCATAATGCAACCAATTGTCAAATGGTCAACTACTATTGACGCCAGTGTTATAAAACAACAAATGCGGCGGGCCGTCCGTATTGCGACGGCCCATGCCCCTGGGCCTGTGCATTTTGATCTTCCGCAAAGTGAAACCAAGAAAAAAGCTGGGTCGGTTCAAAATTTACCAAACCTAGTGCCCAATTATAATCATCCAGAACCCAGCCCGCTCGGCCTTGAAAAGGCTGCTGCGATGATCAGAGCTGCTGACAAGCCAATATTATTGGTTGGGCTCGGTACTTTTTGGGACAACGCTAGTTCGTCTATGGTGTCTTTAGCAGAGCATCTTGGAGCGCCAGTTCTCACGACATCTAAATGTAAAGGCGCAATAATTGAAGATCATCCACTTCGCGCCGGCTGTATAATAGGCGGACTTATCGAACGTAATTTGGTGTCGAAGTCTGACCTCATTGTGACCATTGGACTTGATGCCGTGGAATTACAGCCAAAGGGTTGGCCATACCTAACTAAGGTTCTATCAATTGCGAGCCATCCATCTCTTGACGGGTTGGTTGCTTGCAATGAAGAGGTTATTGGCAATTTAGATTCAATACTGAAAATATTACGTACAATCGTCCCAAAAGGTAATGATTGGGGATATGATGCCGCAAAAGATTTCCGAGCAAGCGTTCATAAAGCTCTAGACACGCCATCAACTGGCCTCTCCCCTCAGCACGCAGTAGAAATAGCTCGAACAATTTTACCGCGTGATACAATCGCCACATGTGATGCTGGCGCAAGCCGATTGCTAGTCGTTCAAAAGTGGCAATGCTTTGCTCCTCGGGATTTCCTGACATCAAACGGTCTTGGTTCAATGGGTTTTGCTGTTCCAGGAGCTCTAGCAGCCCGACTTGCCTACCCGGAAAAGCCAGTCATTGCCTTCACAGGAGATGGCGGCCTACTCATGGCAGTTGCTGACATCCAAACATCAGTGCGCGAAAAACTACCCATTATTATTTTAGTCTTTGATGATGGTGAGATTGGTCTAATACGAACCAAACAAAGTATCAAAGGTATCAATCCCTATGGAGTACATCTCGGTGGTATTGATTGGGAGCATTTAGCTCGAGGCTTTGGTGCCAATGGTACCTCAGTGGATAATGAGGCTGCTCTTTTTGCAGCGCTTAAATACGCCCTTGAAAGTAAAGAAACCACGGTCATTGGTGTCAAAATTGACGCAAGCGGCTATATCGATCAATTCAATGCACTGCGAGAATTATAATCAAGTCACGTTTGGAAAAGTGAAAAACGGTAAAGTTAAACCGACAACATAATCTATACGAACGCAAGATAGTCTACACATCGACCCCGCTCACAGCGAGTGACCAATATGATAACGTAAAATGGATTTCATCGCCGCGCCAAACTTCTTAGAGCCAAGCAGGTGCGTCTGAACCCAATTTTGGCGTTGGTAAAGTCCAATGTGGGGCCGTTTCTGATAATTGTAAAACAGGAGCCAAATGCCGTATGTGACCAAGGTGGCACTTAGATTGTTGAGAGAGTGTGGCAATTTCATCTGCCGCAAGCGATAGATTATCAGGTAAGCCGGTAATTTTCCCCTGCCGGTATATCATCATTGCTGTTTGGCACAAAGATACTCGCACATGATAACTGCCGCCCTCATTTGCCCGCCTTGCAAGCGCTAAGAGCACCCCATAAGCACCAAGATAGCCAGTAATGTAATCATTCGCAGCCACTGGCAGCGTTCTGGGCTTATAATCAGGAGTAGTTTGAATACCCTCAGCGGCTATGCCTGTCATAACTTGTGCAATCTGTTCCCAGCCGGCACGGTGACTAAAAGGACCACCCTCACCAAAACAACTGATTGATACATATATTAATCCCGGCCGAAGTGCGGCTAAGGCATCTGGTCCAAACCCCAACCGGCAAAGTTTATCTGGCCGGTATCCTTGCGAGAAAACATCGCTTCTTTTGACCAGATTCAGCAGGGTTTGTCTCTCATTTTCTATACGCAAATCTAAAAAGCAACTGCGCTTACCATGGCTTGTATCTCCTACATAAGGCGGGACTTGCGGTAGATGAGGTGCTGTAACCATAAGGACATCGGCGCCATGCTCAGCAAGAGTGCGACCAGTTATAGGTCCCGCCAAAATGCGTGTTAAATCAAGCACCTTTATTCCAGACAAAGGACGAGGTCCGGTTGGCATAGTCTCAGGAGCACTATCGCCTATCTTTATAATTTCAACGACCGGCTTTACAGCTAAAATTTGACCATGTGCCTCAGACATCCATTCATCATTGGTGCGCACCATCCCACCACAAACTCGCGCCTCATCCATTGCGTTTTCAAGGTCAAGCGCATCCCATTTTGCCACAGCTTTGGCAATGGATTGCTTATCAGCGTCTGACTGCAAAAGGTTCAACATGCGTTCACGTAAATTGTTGAGACCAAAATGTGGAAGCACCCAGCGTCCATCCTTCGTTAGGTACATACCCGTTAAAGCACGATTTGCCTCGTGGTTTGAGTCAATGACATCATCAAATCCACCATCTTCATTTTGTAGTTGCAGGTATTTATTGCTACATAGCGCCGCGGTTGCTGCTCTTGAATTTATCGCAATAGACTGGCGTTGACCTGTTTTTAATTCCCATAAGTCGTTGACTGCAACACCAACACTCGCAAGCGCCGCCGCCGCGGTTTCAGCAAGACGAAACTTGGTCTCAAGAACCGGATCTGACCCAGTGATTTCCAGCTCATCATCATCGGGCGGGGATAACGGACGAAGCTCCATTAATTCATTGAGTGCTGGCATCGCAATTTCCTATTCCATGAGACAGACAATTGGTAAGTGCCAATCAATGGATATAACCCATCCTACAATTGCGCGTTCCTAGCAAGAATAAAAAAGATCAAACAGTAAGACAACTGGATATCGCAAAATTGCTCGAGGGGTAACCGATCACCCGCTAATTCTAAACAGTACTTTTGATGTATTGGAAGAATTGATAATTTTTAATCCACACCCTGCAACTGTTCCAACCAGTTTAATAGCCATACCATGCGTCTGGGAAAAGACGCCGATCTTATCGCACGCATCAACAAGACAAATTAAATCATCTTCAAGCGACCGATCTTCATACCTGACCAAGGTCACGCAATCTTTGCTGAGCGTCAGATACGGCCTGCTGACGGTTCCACATGGTCATGTAAAGTCCTTTTTGGGCTAACAATTCACGATGTGTGCCACGCTCAGCGATTGATCCAGCGTCAAGAACAATAATTTCATCAGCGTCAGTTACAGTAGAAAGACGGTGTGCAATTACCAATGTTGTACGATTTTTAGAAACCATATCTAGGGCTGATTTGATTTCCTGTTCGGTGCGGGTATCAAGAGCAGATGTCGCTTCATCAAGGATCAAAATCGGGGGTGATTTCAAAATTGTGCGGGCAATCGCCACCCGCTGTTTTTCTCCTCCAGATAGCTTTAGCCCACGCTCACCAACCTCGGTATCAAAGCCCTTTGGCAAGCTTGCAATAAACTTATCAATCTTAGCGTATGTAGCCGCTTTGGCAATTTCTGCCTCACTAGCATCTAACGCCCCATAGCGGATATTATACTCAATCGTATCATTAAACAGCACCGTATCTTGTGGCACCATGCCAATAGCAGCGCGCAAACTATCCTGCTGAACCATACTTATGTCTTGTCCATCAATGGTGATGGTGCCTTTCTTCAGATCGTAGAATCGGTACAAAAGGCGCGAAATCGTTGACTTTCCTGCTCCAGATGGGCCTACAATTGCAACGGTTTTGCCCGCTGGAACCTCAAAGGAAATACCTTTTAGAATAGATCGGCTCGAACCATAGTTGAAATGCACTTCATTGAACTGGATATGACCAGAGTCGAGCTTTAATGGCTGGGCATTAGGCACATCCGCTATTTCGATTGGCGCTTCCATCAGGGTGAACATCACCTCTAGATCGGTGAGAGATTGCCGAATTTCGCGATACACCCCACCGATGAAATTCAGTGGCTGGGAAAGCTGAAGCAAAAATAAGTGGATCAAAACAAAATCACCGATTGTTTGTGTTCCATTTTGCACTGCACGAGCTGAAAGCAGCATTATTATCAGCATACCAATAGCAAAAATTGTTGACTGTCCAAAATTCAACCAGCCCAGAGATGTATATGACCGAATTGCCGACGCCTCATATTGCTGCATGGATCGATCAAACCGGTGAGCTTCAGCCGTTTCATTGCCGAAATATTTTACTGTTTCGAAATTCAGCAAAGAGTCTACCGCCTTGGCATGGGCAGCCGTATCGGCTTCATTCATTGCGCGCCGAATGCGCGTTCGCCAATCGCTGGTTTTGATTGTATAGCCACTGTAGATGATCACTGTAACAGCAATCACAACCACATAGAGAAATCCAAAATAATAAAAAAATATACCCGCATAAAGGGCAAATTCGAGCACCACCGGTAGGCTGTTCAAAATAGTATAACGAACTATGCTCTCAATACCTTTCGTGCCGCGCTCAATTACGCGCGATAAACCACCAGTACGCCGCTCAAGATGGAACCTCAATGACAATTTGTGAATGTGCGTAAATGTTTTAAACGCAAGCTGCCGTACTGCATGCTGGCCAACACGAGCAAATAAAGCATCCCTAAGCTGGTTAAATCCAATGGTCATGACCCGCATGGAAATAAAGCCGATGACGAGCATAAATGGGGTCAGCAAAAAAAGAGGCACCACTGGCAAACCCAGATCATTGCCAGTGAGTACATCGGTAACAAATTTGAAAAAGAACGGAACCATTGCCGTTGCGAGCTTGGCAGCAACCAAAAAAAATAGGGCCAAAAAGACTCGGCGTTTGAGCCATGGGTGATCGCGCGGCCAAATATAGGGCCACAACTTCAACACCGTTATGATCACCGATGGCTCTCGCGATTGCTCTTCCATGTTTGATGAATGTTGCATCATGACCAATCATTTCACAAATATTCACAGCCCTGCAACGGGCCCTAGAAAAGAAATAGCCAAAGCTACCTAGTGGGGGTGTAGCATAAGCCAGTGAATGATCCTATGGGTTGATCTATATTGTCCCGTTTAATTTTTATTATTCGTTACTATCAATAGGGTTATGTGGCTAATTTTTGAGTGAAACCATAAGAGCGTTTCAGATCACAATGTTGAAAGTTACAAATTTGATAAGCACAAAAGACCAGTTTACCATCTCTCCAGTTTGGTTCACTAAAAAGCCCTTTAGTAAATGTGGTTTTTACAAAATTAAAAATGGGCATGCCCAGTCATCTGCTCCATGTATGAGGTAAATTTAATGAGTTTTCCAGATTTGTTTCAAAACCGGCTTTGCCTGCCAATTATTGCTGCACCATTATTCTTGGCATCGGGTCCTGAACTTGTTCTGGCATGTTGTCGGTCGGGTATTGTTGGTACATTCCCAGCAAAAAACCAACGCACGTTAGCAGGATTTGAAGATTGGCTGATACAGATAAGTGATGGGCTGGCCCACAGCGAGGCTGTTAACGGTCGGCAGCTCGCCCCTTTTGGGGTTAATTTGATTGTTCACCGAACAAATAGAAGCCTGGAACAAGAGCTCAATTTATGTGTCAAATATCGCGTTCCGCTAATCATCACTTCACTTGGGGCGGTACCAAAAATTGTCGATCGTGTGCATAGTTATGGCGGCATTGTATTTCACGATGTTATCAATACACGGCATGCGCAAAAGGCAGCTGCCGCGGGAACTGATGGCCTGATTGCCGTGGTTTCTGGAGCTGGCGGTCACACTGGACTCGCCAATCCGTTTGCTTTGGTCAATGAAATTCGCGGTTTTTTTGATGGAACAGTGCTTTTATCCGGGTCAATAAGCACTGGTTCAGATATTGCTGCAGCCCAAACTATGGGCGCAGACCTTGCCTATCTTGGCACCCGGTTTTTGGCAACGCGCGAATGCCAGTCCGAATCTGCCTACAAAGAGATGATCGTTAATAGCACGCTAGCCGACGTTACAGCAACACCTGCTGTATCGGGGATTAATGCAAATTTTTTACGACAAAGTCTGAAACGAGCAGGGATAGAAGTTGATGATGCAAGCCCACACGATACAATAGACATCGATCGGGAGCTCGGAGACGCTCTCATCGAACAACCAAGTAGCTTAAGGCCCTGGAAGGATATCTGGTCAGCTGGACACGGTGTTGGAAGCATTACAGATATTCCCAGCGTTGAACAGCTAGTCACCCGCCTGCGTGCCGAATATTACGCTGCCATCACAGCCCAAAACCAAAAGGTCAACTACCTCAGCTCTTAATAGCGCAGATTGAATAAAAAATATCGAGCCTTTTGCATTAAAAAAGTATATTGTGTCTTGTTTTTCAAAGCTTGAAAAATTCCAGCAGTGCGTAATACTGGGGCCATGATCAGGTTATTTTATTCAGTTATTCGAGGGCTTGTTGAACTGCCAAAACAGTTACGCTGGAGCTACCTTCCACCCCTGATGGTTTATCTGGCCGCTGGGGTTTCTGGCCTAACCGCAATTGTTGGCACTTTTTTTATCAAGGATTATTTAAACCTATCAGCAGCGTTTCTCGCTAGCCTTGGCTTTTGGGCAGGCTTGCCATGGGCACTGAAAATGCCACTTGGACATCTGGTCGATTTGATCTGGCGACAGAAAGCCTACCTAGTTGGGCTCGGCGCAGCCATAATTGGCGCAAGCCTTTTGATCATGCATGGGCTGATTGGTCACACGGCCTTTATGGCAGAAATTATGCCTGTTGAAACGTGGTTCGTGATCAGTGTGATTTTGGGACCAGTGGGCTATGTCATTCAGGACGTTGTGGCCGATGCAATGACGGTTGAGGCAGTTCCCGAGAAGAATAAAGATGGCACAAGCATCGCCAAGGACCAGCTAAAAATCATGCATACAACAATGCAAACACTCGGCCGATTTGCTATTATTGGCGGCACAGTTCTGGTTTCGCTTGTCAATGTAATCATGTTTGCCAATGTCGACAATCTAGATGATGCCGCCCGAATTGGTCTCTATGCAGATATCTATCTTTATGCGTTGATCATTCCAGTGATTTCGGTTGCTGGTGTTGTTTTAGCGCACCTGCAAAAAGCCTATAATGAAGCACAAAACCCGCAACAATCCCGAAGCGCATCAAGCCAGCATCAAAGGCCTGAGGTCAATTGGTCAATTCTCATTGGTAGTCTGGTTTTTGTAATCTTTTCGTTAGGTGTTGGCACATCAGGGATAGGATACGCACAGGAGATTGTCTTCGCAGGATCGGTTGGCATAATCTTGTTCTTAATGAACCGCTTAGTTCGCTTTTTACCACACGAGCAACGAATGATGGTTATTGGAACAGCAATCATTATTTTTACTTTTCGTGCGATGCCAAGCCCTGGGCCTGGTTTGACATGGTTTGAAATTGATCAACTTCTATTCAATGAACAATTTTTGTCCATCCTATCGCTTGTTGCATCGATTCTGACTCTTGCTGGCATTATTTTGCTACGCCCTTTCATGGCGAACAACTCAATAGCCTACATTATTGTTTTTCTCTCAATTGCCGGTGCGGTGCTTTTCTTGCCAAGTGTTGGTATGTATTACGGCTTGCATGAATGGACCGCATCCAACAGCGGCGGAATTGTTGACGCCAAATTTATCGCTATTATAAATACCGCTGTCGAGTCCCCACTTGGCCAGGTCGCAATGATCCCTCTGCTTGCTTGGATTGCTCGTAATGCACCTGCTCATTTAAAGGCAACATTTTTTGCTGTCTTTGCCTCATTCACTAATCTAGCACTCTCGGCAAGTGCACTTGGAACCAAGTATCTGAACGAGGTCTTTATTGTCACACGTGAAGTGAAAGACAAATTAAGCGGGGCTATTATCACCACAGCAGATTACTCGGAATTAGGTTTGCTACTCATCACCGTTTTACTTATTACTCTTACAGTTCCAATTGGCATGGTTATAATCATCCAAAACAGCCGTTTCAAAACAAATGATTAAAAAATACTGTAAATCAGGTACCCCATACTTTTTGATTCAAGCTTAATGCTAAATTGTAGCTCTGGACGGCAACCTAGAAGGTCTAGCTAACCAGAAATATTTGATATCACTTTTTGAAAGTGCGCGATGTCTGGAATTTTCCTTGCAATCCTTTCTGCTGCTATTTTTGGTTTCCAAAATGCGGCGGCACGCCGTGCTGTTGTGACAGCAACACCCTTGCAAGGTATGATTATAACCGTGCCAACAGTGGTACCACTTGTCGCTGTTATCTGTTATTTTCTTGGAGGATTTCAAGCAATACAAAACTGGTCATATGTGACATACCTCCTAGCAGGTGCCGCTGGTGTGATGCATTTTGTAATTGGCAGATTTTGTAATTATGTATCGATGCAGGCTCTCGGTAGCGCGCTTTCAACGCCAATACAGCAACTAAGCACCATTTTTTCGCTATTCTTTGCGGTTAGCTTTCTCAACGAAACACTCACTGGATTAAATATTATTGGCGTCCTTTTGGTTAGCATAGGCCCCGCATTACTCATTAGTCGTCGCCAGTCATATTCAGCGGAAAATACAGCGGGTGTGTTTAAGCCTAATCTGAGGCGCGGTGTCCTTTATGGTTTGATATGCGTCATTGGCTATGGCAGCAGCCCAATTTTGATTGTTCTTGCCCTTCTAAGCATTCAAACGATGCCCAACCAAATGGTTGCCGAACCCTTTGCGCATTCTTCAGCTATTCTCCTATTCTCTTATGTTTTTGCCGCGGTGTGCGTGGTTATGGTAGCCGCTATTTTTTATGATTTTGCTCTCCTGAAAAAGATGTCTCAATCGGGACTAAAGTGGTTTTTATTGTCCGGAGTCATGATCGCAGTCTCACAGATTTTCCGCTACACAGCGTTGGCCCTTGCTCCTGTTTCGGTCGTCGTTCCAATTCAACGAATCTCGGTAATTTTTCGGCTTCTGTTTAATGTCTATTTGAACCGTGAATATGAACGAATTGACGCCGGGATTGTAATTACTATTATTCTCTCCGTAATTGGTGCATTGGCTCTCGGCGTGAATACGGAAGCCGTGCTGAGCTGGTTTGATGCAGGTCAAGCACTCACAACAGTACTTGGTTGGCGATTGTAACGTGCTATTGGCGCCCCATGAGCTAACTTTGAATTTTTGATGAATAAAGAAGTTTTTATTTCGAGATCGTGATTATTGAAAAATAATAATTGTAGAGAGTTTATCTTGAGACGTGTTCTAGTTACCGAAGACATACATCCGTGTGGAATGGATATCCTCATTGGAGAGCCAAATATTGAAATTGTGCGTGTCAAAAATATTGATCCAGAAACATTACGAACAGCGGTATGTGACGTTGACGCAATCATTGTTCGGTCAGCAATTTTCTCAGCTGATATCTTGCAAGAGGCCAGGAAGCTAAAGATTGTCTCACGCCATGGGGTTGGCTGTGATAACATAGACGTTGACCATTTAAGCGCACGAGGTATTCCAGTTGCTATCGCTTCGGGATCCAATGCCCTTTCTGTTGCCGAGCATACATTAGGTTTGATGCTGGCAACTGCCCGCAATTTAGTCAATCAAGATACGTCGGTAAAGAGGGGTTGTTGGGCTGATCGTAACAAATTTCGTGCAGTTGATTTATGTGGTGCCAAAATTGTTATTTTAGGTTTTGGTCGCACCGGTCGAAAAGTCGCTCCACTTTGTAAAGCTATTGGTATGGAAGTTGTAGTTGCCGATATAGCATTAGACATTGATCTTGCGTCGAACATGGATTGTCGTGGCGTTACTGATTTCAGACCTGAGCTGCCTGACGCAGACTTTTTAACTCTCCACGTTCCATTGAATGACAGCACTCGTCACATTGTGTCAACAAATGAACTCGCTGCCATGAAACATGGAGGCATTTTGATTAATTGCGCTCGTGGTGGCGTTGTTGATAATTCGGCATTAGTCGCAGCTTTAGAATCCGGTCACATCCGGGCTGCTGGTGTTGACGTCATGCCAATTGAGCCACCCCCAATCAATGACCCGCTCGTACTACACCCAAACGTTATAATGACCCCACACAATGCGGCTGGTGCAATGTCAGCAGCGATAGCAATGTCTAAAATGTCAGCACAAAATGTTGTTGATATGTTTGCTGGCAAACTTGCAGGTGATTGTGTTTTTAACCATGATGAAATTAGGTGAGTTGATTTCACGCAGCCCAACGACACCCAAAAACAGAAGCGGCGGTATGTCATGTTTGAATTTTACAACCTAATTTATAAGGGAATCGTTCCTCAATTTCATTTGTTTTAAATTCCAAAAAATGATCGGAAAAATGCAAGATGACACATCAACGGATTCGACCTTTCAATACAAAACAAACCTACCCTGAACAATGCTTGGATAATGATCTATGCCAAGCTGTCGTGACTTTTGGCGGTAAAACGGTCTGGATGCGCGGCCAATGCCCCCAAAATCTTGACGATGCTAAAAATATCGAAAATTTGGACCCGGCTGCACAAACCCATAAGGTTATGCAGAATATACGACAATTAATTACTGAAGCAGGTGGTGAAATGAGTCATCTAGTTAAACTCGTCGTATATATTACCGATATCCGCTACCGCGAGACGGTATACCAGACTATGGGTAACTATATCAAAGGGGTTCACCCAGTATGTACCGGGCTTGTTGTTCAGGCACTCGCGCGCCCAGAATGGGTTGTCGAAATTGATGCCACTGCCGTGATTCCAGACATGGATTAAATTATGACATTTTCAATCGTTGCAAGATGCGTCGAAACAAACCAGTTTGGAATGGCCATTTCATCGTCATCACCGGCGGTGGCCGCGCGCTGTGCTTTTGCTAAAGCCGGTGTTGGGGTGGTTGCCAGCCAGAATATCACTGATCCGCGTCTGGGGCCTAAAACCCTACTTGCTATGACCGAAGGACATAGTGCACCCGACGCTATTGCAATAGTACTCAAGTCTACTGAACACGCCGATTTTCGGCAATTGCTGGCAGTTGACGCATCGGGCATTGCTGCCATTCATTCAGGTTCCAAATCACTCGGCGTTCATGCTGATTTTAAGTCATTAAATGTTGCTGCCGCCGGCAACTTACTGGCAAATTCAAACATCCCCATGGAAATGGTCGCCACATTTAATGAATCCACAGGTCATCTGGGCGACAGACTTATTAATTCGATGCGCACTGCATTGACCTATGGTGGTGAGACCGGACCAGTGCATTCCGCCGGCTTGCTATTAGTTGATAAACAGGATTGGCCAATGGCAGATTTACGTTGTGATTGGACTGAACGTTGCCCCATCGAAGCGGTTGCAGCGGCTTGGCACATTTACAAACCTCAAATGGATGATTACATCACCCGCGCTCTTGACCCCACATCAGCTCCAAGTTACGGGGTACCAGGCGATGATCAGAAGTTCATCCGGTAGCAGGACTTATGATCCAGATTTTGCGATATAGCCTGCCAGATATCTAGCATCTTCCCAAACTCCCCAGATAAAAGATGATCCGCGCATTGTCAGCCATGGCAAGCCGAGAAAATAAACACCATTCACGTTAGTCACACCTTTTTTGTGAACTGGTTGATTCTGCTCATCAAATACGTCAACCTTCAACCAACTAAAATCCTGTCGATATCCGGTTGCCCAAACAATTGTTCTAATACCCGCCGCTTCAAGTTCAAGCTGCCTGATAGGTTTGGCAAGACACTCAGGGTCAGGCATGAGGATTTTAGCCTCCTCTTCGGCTGGAAAGTCCAGATCATACGCCCTGATATATTCGTCTGCTTCTGCCAGCAGTCCCAGATAATTTGCATCTCCATCAGCAATGTTTTGCTTTAGGTCACCAGCGAAAGTGATAACACCATTGTCATATGTTTCTGTCATCCCCAAAAGCACCATTCCGCGACTCGCAAATTTTCGGAAATCCACCGTCTTGCCCCCATAGGCTCCAGAAACAGCAATTGTTACATGATCTTTGCCAATGGGGGGCGTTTTCATTTGCCACTTACCCAATTTCCCAAGCCACCATACAAAGTCCTTGCCACGATAGGACCGCGGCGGTCTGTCATGTGGACCAATTGAGAGATAAACTTTGCGGCCAGCCCGCAGCAATTCATCGCTAATCTGCGAGCCTGATGAACCAGCCCCAACCACTAATACAGCGCCATCATCCAGCTGCTTGGGATTACGATAATCAGAGGAATGAATTTGATGGACATAATCATCAGCAATGATCGAGGGAATTACGGGTGTCTGGAATGGTCCCGTTGCCGCAACAATATTTTGAGCTGTAATTAGTCCCCGATTGGACTCAACTATAAAGTCTCCATCTTGGATCTGAGAAACATTTGTAACCTCTTCCCCACAATGGACAGGAGCATTAATTTTTTTTGCAAAATTTTCAAAATAGTTAACGACTGATTCTTTGTCTGGAAAGGAATCTGGATGCCAATCATCAAAAACCATCGCTGGAAAACGATCATGCCAAGCTGGACCATTCATAACAAGGCTATCCCAACGTGCAGTTCGCCACCGCTCAGCAATGCGTTCTTTTTCTATAACTAAATGGTCAATTCCAAAGTCCCGCAAATGGGCACTCATAGCAAGGCCAGCTTGACCACCCCCCACGATCACCGTATTTGTTTTTTTTGTCAAAGAACTTTCTTCCTACATGCACCTTGTATTTCGTTTACGGCAACCAGAAATGTATCTGCAATAATCCAAATTATTTTTCAATTGCCAAAGATGATTTGATAAAGTTGTTTTCTATTTTTTCAGCGAGGTTGCCAAAAATTTCCGCTTACTCAACGGTTCTCCTATCCAGAACTTTTTGTCTTTCAGGTGTTTCGTCATTATAACATTTAATAGTTCGCGTATCAGTTTTTACCCAGTCCCCGCCTTGCCACAAATACTCATATTCAAACACTCGCCCCAGAGCGAGGCTCAACAAGCGCGATGATTTAGCGATGGGCAAGCGATCCATCGAAATATAGAATTTTTCAACACACCAAATATCGTCACCCTTGACCGCAAGCTCAGCCTCCATCTGAGTGTCGGCATTTGACTGGCAATAGGGACGACCATTTTTAGCATTACCTACATCATTTTCTTTAACATCATTAATGATGACATTTGTGCTAAACAATGAAGTCTCGATTGTATAGCGAATATCACCACATGAAATATCACGCGCCTTTGCATTGGCCAGCGTGGTAAGAGAGCCAAAAATGACGACCGAACAGACCGTGAAAAAGTTTAGAAGAGGAAAAGAACGTATCAATCTATCAACCTTAAAAGTCTAAAAACATTATGCTTATAGTGGGATTTTCTGAGTGCTATCGGTTTCACTAAGCGTGAGTCTAAGCGTGCAACAAAAAAGGGAAGGTATCACCTGTCAGAGGATCTCCACTTTTCAGAGTAAGATTGGGGAATGGGGGCGATGAAACCAATCCATCACGGCGCACAAAGCGCGCTCCATCTCCTACCAACCGAAGAGAAAATGCTCGCCTTTGCCGGTGTGGTTGATGATTTCCTGCGGCACCGTGGATCGTCCGGTAATCAAAAGCAATAGCATCCCCCGGTTCTACCGCCCATCCAAGAATCTCATATTCATCACGATGTTGATTGATATCAGGAATTTCTTCAAGACCATCGTCTTCATTCAGTGCCGACCCATCAAATCTTTGTGGACGAAAATGTTTTCCCCATAAGTGCGACCCCGACACAAATTCCAGCGTCGTATCACGTTCAATCGTATCAAGCGGAACCCAGAGGCTAACTGTTTTAGGACCAGTTACACAATAATAGGGCGCGTCCTGATGCCAGGGAGTTGGCACATCAGTTGAGGCTTCTTTTACCAAAACATGCTCGTGAAACAGTTGGACATTCTGGCTGTTCATCAGCGCCGCGCCGATATGTGCAGCATTGGAGTTAAAGATAAAATTCTTATATTCTGCAATCCGGTCCCAATTGCAATAATCGACAAAAAAACGGCCATTACCATTTTCACCTTTGTAGATACGCGCATTTGGATCTGGTTCATCCAAATTAGCATCAATTCCAGCACGTAGTACATCGACCCAGTCAATAAACGCACCCCGAAGAACAGTCACGCCCTTTTGCCTAAAATCATCAATACTCTGCTTATCAACAAGTTTCGATATTGGCCCGCTCCTCACAATGAAATCTGGCGCAATTTAGGACCCTGCGCGAGGCCAAATCTTTATTGATGTTTTTACATTGACATAATGTTAAACTTGGGCAGCACCAAAACGCAAGTAAACCTCGGATCTTATTTACAATATTTCTTTTCAGGTTCGGTTGATCAAAATCTGCCTATCGCC
>CACEJY010000024.1 GCA_902559985.1 uncultured SAR116 cluster alpha proteobacterium
TGTTAAAAGATCAAAATCTTGGCTCTGTGTGTTGTCATTTCTGGAGTATATCGTAACTCTTGCAGCGCTATCTGCAATTTTGTCATTTCCAACCACCGTAACTTTGCGAGCCAAGGCAACTAAATCTGCATCATTGCAATAGCTGTCAAGGTAGCTTTCATAGGCTGCGAGATCTATACCACGAAGCACCATAGCTGCGAGGAACACATAACTGAATTTTATTTCAAGGCCAGTTGACGGCGCTTTTATATCACAAACGTTTTGCCAGCGCGGCGCAATTTCAACCCGTACCTCCTTAAGATCATCCGCCAAAAATGTGCTGTTTGCACGTAAAAGTAATAAAGCCTCAATCATCGCGTGGGTGCCATGACAGCAAGCATGAAGTTTGTGGCTCACGGACGAAAACAAGAAGTTGTCGAATGACCAGCCCGAAATTTGCTTGCCACCATCATGGGCAGCATGATGCGCATTTAGAAAGCTTTGGGGACCGGCAAAAGCCTCATGGCTTGCAGTAAAGCCAAGTCTGGCAAGACTTGCAGCCTCAATACCATTGGCTGCCGCTGCGCCGGCATTAAATGGCTTTCCCATTGTGCCGAATTGTGATTTCAAACCTGAAGCACGGCTACTAGCAAGCCCCAACGCAGTCCTTATAGCGCTCCGGTCAAGCCGGTAAAGACGGGCTGCAGCAATGGTTGCTCCAAAGGCCCCCGAGGTTGCTGTTTGATGAAACCCCGCATCATAATGATCGCGGCCAAGCACCATACCAATCCGGCAGGTTGCCTCCGCACCAAGCAAAAATGCGTCGATAACGTCATCAGCAGATCCCCTCATTTCTTCTGCAGCTGCAAGAGCTGCAGGAAAGATAGCAACCGAAGGGTGACCAATATAGGCAAAGTGCGTATCATCATAATCTAGGGCGTGCGAGATTGTGCCATTGGCGAGAGCAGCGGCACGCGCCGGTAGGCGCATTGAGCCACCAGTAACAGCAGCAATTTCAACGCCACCTTCTGTCGCAACAAAATTTCGAATAATATCTGCCAAGGGTTGATCAGCACCAGCAAGACTTACCACCATCCAGTCAAATAATGACAGTTGTGCCATCTTGCGCGCATCCTGGGGCATTCTGTCTGCATCAAGGGTCGCCAAATCAAGAATATGAGGTAATAGTGATTCATCCGACATGATAAGATCCTTTTATTCAACCAAGTAATTGATCTTGCAATTCCTAACTTGGCTGGTCCGGCATTTTCCAAGTCGCCGTTGTTACTGCAGCAAGCTTTTCATCAACCCCCCACAGTCGACTTTCCATAAAAGATAAGGTGCGGCCTTTTTTTATAAAACGACCTTCAACAACCGCAGGTCCCTTTAGGGCTGGACGCATATATTGAGTTTTCATCTCGATAGTTATACCGCCCATTCCCACGGTCTTGTGCAACAAATGGCCCATCGAAATATCCATCACCGCAGCCATAATTCCTCCATGAAGTGAACCTTGCGGGTTCATCAGCATTTCAGTCACCTCAAAAGAAACTCGCAAATGGTCTTTGTCAGCATCAACCACATCAGCTGGCAAATAATCAAATTTAAGACCCAAAAGTTTTGCAAGAAAGAATTTTTCAAAAACCTGCTCATGGGTTTCAAGAGCAGCCTCTATGCGATCACGGACGAAAACCGGATCTACCTTGCGTTGATCAGACAATGATTTGTCTCCTATCGGATTTATAACATCAAAAAGAACAATAGAATTCAGCCTGAGGGAAAGTGCAAAACATTGCTCTAAGCAGCAATTGGGCTTTTGCCTTTCAACTGAGTCCGATGCATAACACGCCGCGTTGATGGATCAAAAGCATCGCGCCGGTGCATTACCATGCGGTTTTGCCACATAACGAGATCACCTTTTTGCCATTCATTATGCCAGCTATATTTTGGCCGAGTAGCATGCGCCCACAATGCGTCGAGAAGACTGTCACTGTCAGACTCCTCCATACCAACAATATAGGCATGTGGCCGGCGCCCAAGAAACAGAGAAATGCGACCATGCTGGTCCTCATATGCCAGCGGATGGCGCGCACCCGGTGTTAATTTTATATCCGTGATTTCTTCATAACCTTTGCGAAGCATGCCAGCACTGTTATGAGCCGCATCGTGTATAAGAGTTTTTCCCTCAATTGCCACCCGCAAGTCAGAGGGCAGATCGTTGTAGGCAGCAACCATATTGGCAAAATAGGTATCACCTTGGCCGACTGGCACCTCAAGCGCATAGAGAATTCCCGCCTCAGGTGGGTTGTCAATATAGGTCATATCAGCGTGCCAAACAGCTTCACCATCTCCAAGATTTCCAATCGGAACACCAACCTCATCCTTCACATTCGAAATTACATTAATTTCAGGAAATTCCGGCAGGAACGTAACGCCGTAAGGATTTGGCCCAGGCGGATCAAGCTCACCAAAATAGCTGCTAAAACGGATCAAATCTGCATCGCTCAGTTGCTGGTTCCTAAAGCGTAAAACAAGGTTTTCATTCCACGCTTCGGTAATTGCCGCAATACTGACATCATCAAGCGGCTGGCTAAGATTTGCATCTTGAACATCGGCAGCAATCATCTCACCGATAGGTATTATTCGCATAATACTACCTCGTTTTCGTTTACATTTATACAGTTGTCACTTTAAAGCTGAGAATTGCACTGCATTAAAGTTTTGTCTACGGTAAAACAACACTATTCTTGGAGTGGAGAGACGGTCAAACGCCGTGATTAAGACGTTGTTTGCATAACTTTTTGCATTGGCAAATTTCAGCGCTAAACGCTAAAAAAAGCCGATATCATTATTTCTAGGTTTTACCATGGTAAAAATTTGCAACATCGAGACATTTCAAGTCGGCATGCCGCTCACAAAAACATTCACCAGCGGTAACAAATCTAAAAACACGACTCGGTGTCTGGTAGTTCGCGTTACCGCTGATGACGGAACTGTTGGTATTAGCAGTGTCGATCCTTCAACCAGGGCGGTTTTTCCAGATAACGTAGAAGCCCTCGATGATACTATTTTAAAACAACTGGTTCCATTGCTGATGGGGGAGAACCCAACCAAAATAAATAGAATTCTAAACTTGATTGAAGCACCAACAAACAATCAACTCGGAGCTCGTGCTGGAATAGAGCTAGCATGCATCGATTTAACTTGCAGGCTCATGAACATTTCTCTCTGCCAATATTTAGGAGGCCCGATCACAGATACGGTTTTGTTCAATGGCTGGGTAGGGGAATTACCTCCCGATGAAGCAAAAGTCGAGGCAATGGGATGGCAAGATTTAGGATTCAAATCACTTAAAATAAAAGTTGGCAGTAACCTTGAACAGGATATAGACCGCATTAATGCGATATACGAAAATTTGAATTCAAGTATGAAATTGCGTATTGATGCCAACGAACAGTATACCGTTGAAGAAGCCAAGTTTTTGTGCGATGCGGTTAAAAACTGTGATCTACAATTATTTGAACAACCTATTCACCGAGACAATCTTGACGGGCTATTTGAGATACGCAAGAAAAGTGAAATACCAATAATGGCTGACGAGTCCGTTGGAGATCACGAAAGTTTGATTAGGGTGTTAAAAGCAGAATGCGCAGATATTGTTAAATTTGGGTTGACGCAGGCAGGTGGTATGACGGCTGCCTCTAAAATGATTGCTTCTGCTGAAGCTGCAAACGTAAAGGTCGTTGTCGGTCACGGATTTGGATTAAATTTGAGTACAATGGCTGAAATAATGCTCGGGGCAACATCAAACAATGTGTTGCCAGGCTTGGAATGTGTTGGGCCATTAAAAGTAACAGACACTGTTACAAATGAGCAAATAGATATCTCATCAGGAAAAATGACACTGAAAGAAGAGATTGGTGTTGGTATGACATTAAATGACTCCAGATTATCAAAATATGCTTTGAAACCCATCTAATCCGTTGTCTAAAGAAATTGTTATCCAATTAATGTGCAACACACACTTAGCTTTCGATGAAACGATTGCGACAGGTGGACGCCAGTCGTCGAGTGAAGTGAGTATCTCACGTCAAGTTTGGTATCAAAAGTGAGAATTAAATGGTTGATATAAGTGCTTGGATCCCCACTGGTATGACACAATTATCATTCCTATTGCTCGTTCTTGCAAGTCTAGCCACATCATTCATGACAGCCGCTTTCGGCATCGGCGGCGGTGTGGTCCTTATAGTTATTATGGCACTGCTGGTGCCACCCGCTGCATTGATTCCGATCCACGGGATTATTCAATTAGGATCAAATGGAGGCCGCGTAGTGATAATGGCCAAGGACGTGATATGGCGTCCAATGATACCCTTCGTCATGGGCGCTTTAATTGGCGCCACTGCTGGCGGTTTGCTGGCAGTACAGCTGCCAATCTGGCTTGTCCAATTAGGCTTGGGGATATTTATTCTCGTCATTGTCTTTGCCAAATTGCCACCAATTCAACAAAGATATATTTTTGCCGGCGGTATTATTTCAACCTTCCTCACGATGTTCTTTGGCGCCACTGGGAACTTTATTGCAGCGATGGTTAAAACCATGAAACTTGACCCGCTACCACATGTGGCAACTCACTCGATCATGATGACATTTCAACATTTCATAAAGGTTATCGTTTTTGGCATGGTTGGTTTCCATTTTGCGCCATATTGGCCATTGGTGATCGGTATGCTGATCAGCGGCTTTATTGGGACCGTCATTGGGCGTCAATTTTTGGTGAAGGCCGGTCAGCGTTATTTCAAACCGATTCTAAACACAATATTGGCACTGGCAGCATGCCGACTGATCTATGCTGGCATTGCAGATATCATGGAAGGCTAATCTCGAAAGAACCAAATTTGTGGCAAAGAAAACCATCCAAGGAGATGAGAATGAAGCAAGAGCGGAAAACAGCGCTTATTACGGGTTCGGGACAAAATATTGGACGCGGCATCGCGCATGAGCTAGCAAGTGCCGGTCACAACATTATTGTGAATGGTAGCAACAACCGTGATGCAGCCGAGTCTGTGGCAGCAGAAGTTCGTAACCTTGGCGTAGACTCCATTGTTGCTATGGGAAATGTCGGCTTTAAGGATGAGGTTAAAGCTCTCATAGACGAGTCGGTTGCTGCCTTCGGCGGCCTCGACATCCTGGTCAACAATGTTGCTATACGACCACATGATCCTTTTTTGGAAATCGCCGAAGGAGACTGGGAGCACGTTATCAACGTCAATATGAACGGCCCCATCTGGCTGGCACGCGCGGCGTTACCTCACATGATAAAAAAAGGCTGGGGCCGGATAATCAACTTCACTGGTATGAACGCTCAGCGAGGATATCCCGGTGCGTCAGTCGTGTCAGTCTCCAAACACGCTTTATGGGGATTGACAAAAGCCCTTGCTGTGGAATTTGGCTCAAAAGGCATCACATCAAACATTATATCACCAGGAACTTTTCCACCCGATGGTGAAGATATTACAAATAGTAAGAAATATCAGACACTGCTCAGAAACAACCCGTCAGGTCGGCTTGGTCATCCATCGGACATTGGCGGAATGATTGCATATTTATGCTCCGACAAAGGTGGGTTTGTTAACGGCCAAATGCTGCAGATAAATGGTGGAACAGTTGTCCAATTCTAGCAAAAGCATCTCACTTGCCCTGCCAAATTGGTTTACGCTTCTCCATGAAAGCACGGCGTCCTTCGATATAGTCGGCACTGTCAAAACAGGCCTGCACCATATCACTACAAGCCTTTAGGTCTCTCTGACTTTCATCCATTCGAGTTTGATTGGCAATAAATTTCACAGCATCGACTGTCATTGGCGCATTCCCTATGATTTGTGATGCCATTTCTTCAGCGGTAGCGGCAACCTTTTCATCCTCCACGACATGATTTACCAGTCCCATGCGCAACACCTCATCTGAATTGTAGCGACGGGCAGTAAAGAAAATTTCTTTAGCAAAAGCCGGGCCAACAAGATTCGCGAGCCGGTTAATCCCAGGAAAACCATAGCCAAGGCCAAGTCTGGCAGCCGGGATCGCAAAGGCTGACCCCTCACCGCAAATTCGAATATCACAACAGACAGACAGCGCAACACCACCACCAACACAAAATCCATTAATTTGAGCTATTGTTGGCTTTGGAAATGCTTCAACCATGTCATAAACGCGTGTGGTAGTGGAATTATAATATTCCACTGCTTCCGCACTCGACCGCTCACTCTCAAATTTTGATATGTCAGCGCCCGAAACAAAAGCTTTACCGCCAGCACCTGACATGATCAACACCCGAACAGATGGATCAGGCGCATATTTGGTTAATGCAGTCTCAACAGCTTCCCACATTTCCAGCGAGACAGCATTACGCTTTTCTGGTTGGTTGAAAATGATACGAAGGATTGCTCCAGTTTGTTCTACGATAATTTTTTCAGTCATATTTCAACAGGTTCCTCGAATTGTGATTCTAAGGTTATATGGTTTTTTCGTCTCGGAAACGAGCCACATCTTCAGCACTATATCCGAGTGAGGCCAGGATATCATCACAATGGCCACCAGCGAGTGGTGGCGGTGCAGTGATAGCGCTTGGTGTGCGACTCATCATAATGGGTTGGCCAACCAATTCTGTCTGACCACGCTCATTACTATTGACAGGCATAGCCATACCTAGGTGTTTGACCTGCGGACTCTCAAAAGCCTGTCCAATATCATTAATTTCGCCACAAGGAACGCCAGCTTCATTTAACTTTGCAACCCAATTTTCAGTTGAGTCTGTCCGGGTAATAGCATTTATCTCATCATTCAAGGAGCCACGATTTTTAGAGCGTCCAGCACCCGTGTTGTAATCCTCATTATTTAGCCAGTCAGGGCGATCGAATGCCTTTGCAAATCTTTGCCATATCTGTTCACCAACTACAGCAATATTCATGTAACCATCACTGGTCTCAAAAACACCAGTTGGAATTGACGTTGGATGATTATTGCCTGCCTGTTTAGCTACATCCCCATCCATAAGATAACGAGCGGCCTGGAAATCAAGCATAAACAGTTGTGCTTGAAGCAGCGATGTTTGTACCCACTGACCCTTTCCTGATTGGGCACGCTCCAACAGTGCGATTAAAACGCCTTGCGCTGCAAACAAGCCCGCACAAAGATCAGCAATCGGAATCCCAACTCGCATTGGTCCCTCACCAGGCGCACCAGTGATGGACATTAAGCCTCCCATTCCTTGAGCAATCTGATCAAAGCCAGGACGCTTACTGAGCGGGCCATCCTGACCAAATCCAGAAATCGATGCATACACGAGGCCCTCATTAGTTTTTGCAAGGGTGTCATAATCAATCCCAAGGCGATTTTTCACATCTGGCCGGAAATTCTCAACAATTACATCAGCTTTATCAGCCAGTTGCCGAAAGATCCTCATTCCATCATCGCTTTTTAAATTTAAAGTCAAGCTACGCTTATTACGGTGTAAGTTTTGAAAATCTGGTCCAGCGCGCGGCCCCCCCATTTCAGATGCATCTGCAGGAGCTTCAATCTTAATAACGTCAGCACCCCAGTCAGCGAGCTGGCGAACACATGTGGGGCCCGACCGAACCCGCGTTAGGTCTAACACTAAATATCTACTTAGAGCCTTACTAGCCTGAGGCGTTCTAGTGCCAGCTTGCCCAGCGTTATGCCTATCTTCATTATTGGACTCGTTTGCAGCGTTAACATTGTCAGTCATTATTTGATCTCCGCATGCCATAACTCCCAGCCTTCACACGCTATGTAAATAATAAGTTGAGTAATATAAAACATACCAAACGGATTGTCGTAGAGATATTTTCTTAAATGGATTCTGTTAAATGACTAGACCACTTTAACAACAAATGGATCGAGCCCATCGACGCGACATTCCATAACTTCTCCTAGATGAATGGACCCAACCCCGGCAGGCGTACCTGACATAATAAGATCACCAGCAGCTATATCATAGAAGCGCGACAGATAAGCAATTTGTTCTGGTACTTTCCAGATCATCTGATTTAGGTCACCATTCTGGCGCACCGTTCCATCTACTGACAAAGAAATCACCCCGGAGTCTAATTGCCCAGTTTCATTAATGGAAACTAGTGGACCCATCGGTGCCGATCGTTCAAAGGCCTTTCCAATCTCCCATGGACGTCCCAGTTTTTTCATTTCACCTTGCAAGTCACGGCGGGTCATATCGAGTCCAACTCCATACCCGAAGACTAATTGCATCGCATCAGCTATCTCAATATTCGCTCCACCCCTTTTTAAGGCAACAATCATTTCAACTTCGAAATGCACATCATTTGTTTCTGGCGGATAAGGAAATTCACCACTGCTATCAATATTTTCTGCATTTTTTTGAAAAAAGAAGGGTGGTTCTTTTTCAGGATCATGGCCCATTTCGATGGCATGGTCGGCGTAATTTCGTCCAATACAATAAATTCGGCGAACGGGAAAGCGCTCGCTCGTTCCCTTGACCGGGAGACTTGGCCGTATTGGAGTAGGGATTACGTAATCAAACATTTATAATATTCCTTGAAATCTAGACAACCCGACGTAAATAGGTGTTAGTGGCTCGTCATGCCATGTTAAATGTGACTTGTTTTGTAAAAAAATGCATTTTAGGTGATTGTGAACCAAATCAATAATTACATTTGCTTCAGTTTTGTTTTTAATCAAATTTTTATCAATCAAAAATTGATCGCACTTTAGAAACCACCGGTCAAGAATAAAACTACCATCGCTTAAACGGTGACCCTGGCATGATTGTTAAATATGAATAGCTGGGTAATACGTTTTTTGTTACATTTTAAAGTATGCGGATTGAACAACTTGGAGCTGATAGCTGATGCAAACAAAAGTTGCAGAGGGCGCATTAATTCAACTAAGAGCCTGGTTAGCACAGCGTGACCTTCCAGAAGACGGACGGTTGCCACCAGAGCGTGAATTAATTGAAATTTTAGGTGTTACGCGGGGCGAATTGCGTAAAGCGCTTGCAGCATTAGAAAACAACGGAGAATTATGGCGGCACGTCGGCAAAGGCACATTTATAGGTGTCAAACCAGTCGACGAACCAACAAACATCTCGCTAGTTGCTGAAAAGTCTAACCCTCTTGATGTAACACAAGCGCGTATTTTAATTGAACCTGTATTATGCCGTGAGGCGGCAATTAATGCCACAGGCGTGCACATAGATGATATGAACCGCTGCCTCCAAGCACAGCGCGAAGCGAAAACTTGGCGACAATACGAGAATGCAGATAATAGGTTTCACAGGATTATCGCAGAGGCTTCTGGTAACGTCGTGTTGTTGGCATTATTTGATCAGCTAAATGCCATCCGTCGTACGGTGGTGTGGGGCCGTTTACGCGACGAGTCATCTTCACCGCCTGCCAATCACCACAGCTTTCATCAACATGATAATATTGCGATAGCAATCCGTGAACGAGATCAGGAAACCGCTGCTGAGGCAATGTGGCTGCATCTAAAACAAGTTGGGGAACGTCTTACCAGTCATCACGCAGGGCGTAAAATGTCAGCCTCAAGATATACTAAATGATATAAAGTTGAGTTTAGGCAATAGGGTTAGTTAGGCAACCAATTGCATCAATGTTAACGCTGACCACATCGCCTGACTTGAGAAACTTTGGCGGATCAAAACCAAGACCAACACCGGCAGGCGTGCCTGTCGCAATGATATCACCAGGCAACAGCGTCATGGTTGATGTCAATGTTTCCATCAAAGTTGGAATGTCAAAAATTAAATCAGCAATCTTTGCCTTCTGCCGCTCTTCTCCATTCACGGTCGTTGATATTGTCTCGCTCGTAACGTCCACGAGTTCATCAATTGTGACAATAGAAGGCCCCATTGGTGCAAAACTATCAAGGCTTTTGCCAAGAAACCACTGATTGTGTTTCTGCTGCAAATAACGTGAGGTGACATCATTTAAAATCGTGTAGCCAAAAATATATTCAAAGGTATCAATTTTGCTGATTTTATGAGCTCGTTTACTAACAATAAAACATAGTTCACATTCATAATCGACCGAGTTGGTCGGATCCATTGAAGATATGATCGGCGCGTCTGGGCCAATCACCGCAGTGGTAGCCTTAGTAAAAATAACTGGTGCAGATGGAATCTCTTCGTTGGTTGAAGAATCAAATCCGGAATCATTGAATTCTTTTGCATGTGCATAATAATTCTTACCAACACAGAAAATGTTTCGCCGTGGCTCTGGGATTGGCGCTAGCAATTCCACATCCATAAGATCAATGCTCGGCCTGCCGCCTTCCCATGTCCCAATTCCCTGCTCGTCTTCAATAAGTTGACGCACCGCATTCGCAGCATTAGGTCCATCATCCTTTACAGTAATTTTATCCTCATCAATCAGGGTACCAGCTTTGACCTGACCGTTATGGCGAAATGTAATAAGTTTCATGACAAATGACTCCAAAGTTGAATTATCTACTTTTTGGGCAAAACACAAAGCTCCAATAATGGAAGTCTGTTTTCACAGGGGTAATCTGTAAACTGGTCGGGCACGGCCCCAAAAACCCTCCAAAATGTCATAAACCATTTCATAGTTTTTTTGTTGGAAGCTAGCATGAGAAATTCCTTCCATAACTGTAAATTGTTTATCCTGATTTGGCAGATTTTCAAAAAACTCCAGAAGATCGGAGACACTCGCAATACCATCATATTGCCCTCGCAAAATGATCGTTGGCACCAAAATCTTTTTAGGGTCAACCAACGGCAAGTGCGAGCACATATCGATATAGGTTCCATTGGGCATCGAATTATCGAGCTCACAAATTGCCTTGGCAAAAGCGTCTACAACTCTTGGATCTGCACAATCTGCGTGATCGCGATTAAATATTGATTGAACAAATGCATGGTCAATTGGCCTTCGTTTTGTTTTAAGAAATTCTGGTAATTTTTTTCTTCGCTCGACTAAAGTTGGGCTATTTTTGCCAGTCCAAACAAAAGCATCTAAAGCTAACCGTCCGACCCTGTCGGGATATTTTTCAGTGAAGGCAGCTGCACGAAGCGCTCCAGATGAAATACCGTAAAGGTTAATATTAGTGCAGCCACGGAACTTTTGGATATAATCTGTTGCTATAGCCAAATCATCGACGCCGTTAGCAATATCGCAAGTAATGTCACGATGCTTTGAAGATCTCCCATATCCCTCCATGTCGACACACCAAACATCATAGTTAAGCGACGCAAAGTAATTCATCGCAGAACTAAACGGTCTATTCTCTACATGAAGATCAAATGTGGGCTGAGAGGCCATGGAAGAGCCGTGGACAAAAAGAATTGTTCCCTTTTTGGGCTCTTCCTCGGGAAGAAATTTATTCCATAAAAATAAATCAACATCGCCTTTCCCGGTCCAATGCTCTTCACCAACAACTAAAGGCTCAAGGTGCTCATTTTTCATTGTCTTTCCTTTTTGGAATATTAAACGTTTTCCAATTTAAGAATTTCGAGCCCATGGTTTCTGTCAAGGAGGTAGATGACTCCGTTTTCATCGACATCAACGTCATTGCTTTGGGGACTCGGATACCCATCCGGGGCCGCAGGAATATAATGCGCCACCTCTTTTGGCAAGAACGGATCCGCAATATCAATAACTCTTAATCCACCAGAAAACCAGGTGACATACACAAGGGTGCCGTCGATCTTTTCTCGGTACTGATGCGCGCCAAACCTACCCTTACATTGAGACCACGGTGACTCTGTCTCGCTCACATAAAAAGTTGATAGAGGTTGGATATTTCTTAGATCAGTTACATCAAAAATCCAAAGAAACGCATGAGGCTGTCCTGGAGTGTGTTCGTGTTCTTCATCCACAACAACTGCTATTCTTCGCCCATCAATAAGCTGTTCACACGGAAGAGCAGTGTGTGTTGGCTCGGGAAATGGGGGATGGTAATTGTGAGATGCGATGGTTTTAGGCTTACGGATGTCCGTTACATCGATAACCTGGAACCCTGCGTTCCAAACAGCAGCCCACAATTCGTTGCCCACTCGCAGAGCGTGATGTAGCCGATTTTTGTAGCCTTTCCAAGACGGCTTTTCCCCTGCAGCTATGTGTTGGCCAGGCATGTGCCATCGCGACACCTCGACCGGTTTTTTTGGATCAGCCAGATCATAAATTACGAGGATATTGCCAACGTAACCTTCCATCTCAGTGGAGATGTAAGCGTAATTTTCATCCATATCAAAGCGGTGAACGCCAAAGCCGTGTGTTCGGACATATGAGAGCAAATCTGGGTTCGACGGATCAGAAACATCCCAAACACGAAAGCCTCCGTCATTATATCCATTATTCAGAAATTGGTGAACATCCTTGAGCTTATTTTCTGGCAGGCCCAATGCAGCAGCAATTTCAGAGTCATTTGGCGGACGACCAAGTGATGAAGCTAACTGGTTATATACAGCTGGCAATTTTTCACCCCGACGTAGCAAATGTCGCTGTGCTTGTTCAACATTAGTAATCATTATGTTGCCAGCCACGCGCACTTTGTGCGTATGGGAGAGTCCATCATCCAAGAAGATTTGTTTTAAGATTTTTGGATTTGATGGATCCTTAACGTCAATAATGGTCGTTCCATCGGGTGCGTCCATATGGCCTACAAAAGCAAGTCCGTTTTCAACAGTCACCTGTCCACCACCAGGAATATTTAGGGTTGCTAGTCGAAAAATATTTTTAGAGACCGGGGGTATTTTTTCTTTCTTCATCATTGCTCACTTTTTGCTTTTTTCTTATTAAGCCACGATGGCAATACCAATGTCGCTATGAGGATCACCCATAAAAAATTGCCAAGGGTAGAAGAAAACAAAACAGTTGCATCACCCCCAGACATTTTAAGTGCTCTAAGCATGTATTGTTCGAGTAACGGCCCAAGGATCACACCGATGAGAATTGCGGCAACATGATATCCAGTTTTGCGAGCGATATAGCCTAGGACTCCAAAACCAAAAGCAAGATACATATCAAACATATATTCTCTAGGAACAAATGAACCGACTAAAGTGAAAGCAATAATAATTGGTGACATATAAACTGTGGACACGAGCGTCACACGCGACATGTAACGTGACATTGGCAGAATAGTGAATGACATTAGAAGATAAGTCACAAACATCGCCATAAACACGCCGTAGCCAAGGTCGGGCCTCTCGGTGAAAAGGCCTGGACCAGTGGGCACTCCTTGGTATTGCATTACTACCATCATGATTGCGGCTGTTGCACCACCCGGGATGCCTAGGACCATCAATGGTATTAAAGTTCCTGCAGTGACACCGTTATTTGCAGCTTCCGGCGCTATTAAACCTTCAATATGACCTTTGCCATATGCCTCGGGTGTTTTTGAGAAAGCACGTGATTGCTGATACGCAACAAATGAAGCAATAGCCGCTCCCGCCCCGGGAATTACCCCTATTACAAGCCCTATCAGGCTTGTCCAACCCACGTGAAACCATCGCTTGAGTGTTAGTTTGACCCCATAAAATGTTTCCGCCCAACTCGCATTCTGAACTTGTTGCACCCGGTCTTTTGATAGGAATGAGCCACTCTCAATCACCATAAAAGCTTCTGAAATAGCGAACAATCCAACAAGCGCGGGTATCAAAGGAACTCCGTCGTAGAGTTCAAGAAATCCCATTGTACCACGCGGCGTCGCATAAACATGATCGGCACCAATCGAACCAATCATCAAGCCGACAAAGCCTGCAATTAAGCCCTTGATAGTGTCCTTAGTGGCAACAGATGCTATCAAGGAAATCCCAAAAAGCATTACAACCACCATCTCTACACTATGCATGTAAAAGCCAACCCTTGCCAACCATGGCATGGTGATTAATGCGATAACAGTTGTTAATAACCCCCCAAGTATTGATGAAACAAAGGAGATAGAGAGCGCCCTCTGACCAAACCCCTGTTTTGCCATCGGATATCCATCTAAAGGTGTGGCGGCGGCACCGGCAGTTCCTGGAATATTTACCAATATAGCGGGAATACCCGCGCCTAGACGCGATGAACAGTAGAGTGCAATCATGAAGACAAGGCCAACCTCAACTTCCATTAGGAAAGTGAACGGAAGCAAAACAATTATCGTATTAGCCGCGCTAAACCCTGGTATACCACCAACAATCAAACCCAAAAAAATGCTCGGTATAACTACCCACCAAAGGCCCAGTTGATGAAAAAACAACTCGAGAAAAAAATTTGCATCAATGGTCATTATTTGAGACCTTCCTGCAGGATTTTTTCAATAAGCCCCTCTGGTAACCGTGTCTCAAATAATAAGATGAAAACAACGTAGCCAACACCGGCCATGATAATTGATAGCGTAAATTTTGCTGCCATCTTTTGACCGCCATCCAATAAAGACATTGATGAAAAGAAGAAGATTATAGTTGCAAGTGTGTAACCAAGCAGTTCAACAAACAGTAAATACCCTATAGTGAGAATTATAAATCCAGTTTGCCTAGTCCTCATCGCAGGCAAAAGCCGATCGTATTTCAGCATACACACTGCACGATTAACCCTAACTGCGTGAAATTTGCGAATAAAAAAAAGAGCACAAATCAAAAATAAAATTGAGCCGACAATAAAAGCGTTAACTTGTGCGGTCCAAGGAGAGTCGATGATTGTAAAGAAATAGTAAGAGGTAAATAAAATTCCGAACAACGGTATGATCATTTCACCCAAAACATTCGGCTTCGTGTTTTTTTGAGTCTTTTTTTCCGACATTTTTAATCCCAAAATTTGAACTTGCTTCAAATTATCTACAGGAGCATTGAACTCTGAACGCTCCTGTAGAGGTTAATTTATTTGCCCGTTAACAGAGGCTTAAAACGTTCTCCCATCTCCAACATGGCTGACTTGAATTCCGCGCACTCCTTAACACCGCCATAGTTAGCGTAAGGCCAAAAACCTTTAGACTTAAGGAATGCATCCTTAAAGCCTGGGTCATCAAATGCCTTTTTCCCAGTTTTTTGTAACATTTCAAAACGATCAGGATGAGCATCAACTGCAGCTTTGTGGATTCCAAAGGCTCTAGCAGAGAACATCGCTGGGAGTTTTGTTCCAAAATAATCATTCATGGTTGGAGCATTATCCAGCTTTTCTCCAGCAACATTTTTGTCATTAAAAACCAACATTGTCCTGCATGCGTCAGCAGCTTTTATGACCGAACCTGAGGTTAAAACACAAAAATCCATCTCAAGAGTTACTGCCCCAGCAACAGTGTTTTTTCCTCCAGATAACGGTACTAAATTAAACTTTGCTCCTGTGTGTTCGCCTAGAGCTAGAATGCCGATAGATGCGGGGTGCGCTAATCGACTAGTGCCAACATTTAATGTACGTTTCTTGCCCTCAGAAACGATATCATCAATGGTTTTGAATTTACTCTCTGCTCCAACAAAAACACATCCTGGATCTGTATCGACTCTATTGAAATAAATATAATCGTCGATGTTGAATGATGGCGCCTTCACTGCCCAGTTTAAAACCTCCGGACCCATATTCCCAAAGATCAAACTGTATGCATCAGGTTTATATTTTCCCATATAAACCTCATAACCCACGCGTCCCGAGGCTCCAGGAAAAAAACCAGGCTCAAAGTTAGTGTTCATGTGGTTTTTCCACAAAGACGTAAAAGCACGGAACAATCGATCAGCGCCGCCACCCTCACGGGTAGGAATGATTACATCTATATTGCGGTCTGGGTAAGATGCCAATGCTGGCGTTGCAAGCCCACCCCCAATCATCAACCCGCCCGCAGCGGCGGCACTTGTTTTGATAAAAGACCGTCTTTTCATAGTAAGCTTTGTCATAAATAACTCCCCTTTACGCTATAGCAAGGCCAAAAAAATGGACGTTACCTCCAATATGCCTTGCGCTTGACCAATTTAGAATTGATCAAATATTCATCAATGTCAACTTTCCAACAATCACCTGCAATTAATCGTTAAGACAAAAATCTATTTCGTATTTTCAGAAGTTTTTGTGTATCAATTTCAAATTGATAAACACTTGATAAGTGCACAGGTGTTCGTTGTTTGAGACAATCCCATCTTGAATTAAATCACCGACAACATTCGATAAAGTTTCAAACCCCGATTTTGGTTTTGTCTTGCGCACAAATAAGCTGTGCGGCAGAATCAGGTTCCAACCCTAAACTCCGACAACCACACTGAGAAGTTATATGCCCACACCGTCACAGGCTATCGCAGAAACCCTCTCCAATCTTGGAGTAAGTGTGATCTTCAGCCTCTCTGGCAACCAGATCATGCCAATTTATGACGCCTGTATTGACGTTGACATTCGTATTATTCATACACGTAATGAGGCCTCAGCAGTTTACATGGCCGAGGCTTATGCCCAGATGTCAGGTAAAATTGGCGTAGCTCTGGTGACTGCAGGACCGGGTTTGTTGAACGCTGTTTCTGCTCTCTATTCAGCCGCACGATCTGAGACGCCTGTACTTTTGCTCAGCGGGGATGCCGCCCTTGCGATGGATGGTCGAGGCGGGTTTCAAGAGCTAGACCAAATGTCAGTTACTAGCCCTATCACCAAAAAATCTGTGCGTCCGTCAGACCCTAATCTCATTTTATCAAGCCTAACCGATTGTATCCATACAGCACTCAACGGCACACCAGGGCCAGTTCATTTAGCATTAGCATTCGATGTTCTGGACAGTAAAGAAACACTTGATCCAATACTTAGCCCAATCTTAACAAATGACACCAACCCAATGTCTGAAGATGATCTTATCAAGGTCCTTGATGCACTTCGCGCTGCTAAAAGGCCTCTTATAATTACTGGTCCACAAGCTAACTCAACCCGACAACCTTTTGCATTCAATACCTTAAGTGATGCACTCGCAATGCCCCTGATTTGCCTGGAATCTGCCCGTGGATTGTCAGATAGTTTTTATGGCGACCTCGGCACCATATTAGAAACTGCCGATTTGATAATTCACCTGGGAAAAGTCGCAGATTATTCTACTGGCATTCACGCTAAAGGAAAAATTGCCCCCAGAGCATCAATCATTTCGATTTTAACTGATGACCAAAATGCTCCAATGCTAAACACTGAAGCTAAAAAAACTCTAAACCTTAATACTATCAGAGCAGGAAATATTCCGGCGACCATGCTCCAAATTGCTGCCGCCATTAATGAGAATGATGCTTTAAAGCCGAGCCCTGAATGGAGCCAAAGGCTGACTGCAGCAATTTCTCTGCGGCTTGACTGGCAAGCTGGAGAAAAGCGCCATCCAGCAAGTCTCTCGGCAGATCTGAATGAAACCATTGCCAAAACTGAAAATGCAATCCTCATTGCTGACGGCGGTGAATTTTGTCAATGGGTGCAAGCTGAGTGCAATGCGCCTCGTCGCATGATAAACGGTCCATCAGGCGCCATTGGTGGTGGTATCGCATATGCCATTGGTGCAAGTATCGCGTGTCCAGCGGCCACTATTTTCTTAGTAATGGGTGATGGCACTGCAGGGTTTTACTTTGCAGAAATAAACACAGCAGTCCGAGCCGGCTGCAATATTATTGCAGTTATCGGTAACGATTACCGTTGGAATGCCGAAGTTCAAATTCAAATTGATAACTATGGTCCAGATCGCGTCTATGGGTGCGACCTTGATGCCAGTGCCGATTATGCTGCCGCTGCGCGAGGTTTTGGTGCTTATGGAGCCACCGTTGGCGAGAAAGATAATTTTAGCGATGCACTTGATACCGCAATTGCGCATGCGGGGCCGGCCATTCTCAATGTACTAATTGATAGCCAAGCGTCACCAAAATTTGCACCAATGAAATTGTAGAAAACTCAAACAGCGACTGTCTTAATAATTACGTCTGAAACTTTGCTTCACGCGCACGTACTACAGCCACCATTGCGTTGTTGTAGGGCGTCTCAATTTCAAGCTCTCGTCCAAGCACCGGTACCATTCCATTAATGGCATCAATTTCCGAACGCTTGCCATTTAAGTGGTCCAATCTCATTGATGGATTTGCATTGGGCATTGTAGCAGCAAATTTAGAGCCATAATCAACTGGATCACTGAAAGAAAAATTGATCCCTTTAGCACAACCGACATTATATGCCTCTAGCATACATCCAAGCGCAACCTGACGTCGTTCCGGGTCATCGAACAATTCACCAATTGTACATTCAAAGGCAGTTGCCGGAGCACTACACATCACATTACATATGAACTTTTCCCAGACGAGTTGGTGAATATCATCAAACGCCTTCACAGCAAATCCAGCATTCTGCCAGACATCTTCAACCCAACGCAGGCGATCAGTCATGCCACCATTCAACTCTCCAATACGAATTTGCCGCATCGCATTGTGATGAATATGCCCAGGTCCCTTTATTGAGGCACCAAAACCTTCAGCAACTCCAAGCAGCACATTGTCCGTTGGCATATGTTGAGCGATGCGATCACCCGCGCCAAGTCCATTTTGGATGGTTAGAACAAGTGCGTCCGGGTTTATGATTTTAGCAATATCCGCGGCAGCCGCCGCGACACCATCTGCCTTCGTAGCAATCACATAAAGGTCAGCCGCTGCTAGTTCAGAAATATCATTTACCGCAACTATGCCAGGAATCATCCTGTCCCCACTCGCACCTTCGAGGCGCAGGCCATTTTTGCCAATAGCAACAATATGATCGTGCCAAATGTCGACAACAGAAGTCTGGCATCCGGCTTCGGCAAACATTCCTGCATAAACCGACCCCATTGCACCGGCTCCAATAATGGCAATATGCGGGGTAGTTGTTCCACCTGAACTAGACATCATCACTTACCAACTCCCTTAGCTCTACTCTGGTGTCCTGATTATTTAATTATTGGACCTTTTAGCCATGCTTACCAAATTGACAGTCCCAAAAATCAACCATCTGCCTGATAAATTGTCCCAGCTGCTATCAATGAGTTTATTTCATCATCACAAACCCCGGCCGCTCGCAGCACCTCCCGCGTATGTTCGCCGAGATAGGGTGGCAGCGATTCAACCCCAATATCGGGGGAACGGCTGAATTTTATAGGTGACGCCACCCCCCGATAACCATCTTTCTCTACTACCATCTCACGTTCCTTGGTTTGCGGATGCAGCAACGCTTCCTCAATATTACGAACCGGTCCGGCAGGCACACCTGCCGCAAGCAAAGTCTCGGCAAATACAGCGCCATCTACTTTGGCAAGCGCTGCCGTCAAAAGCGCAGTGAGCTCCTCGCGGTTTATCACCCTATCAGCGTTATTCGCAAATCGCGGATCATCAGCAAGTGCACTCTCGCCAAGCGCATCACAAAAACGGCGAAATGCGCGGTTATTTCCAATGCCAATGAAAATATCATTGGTTGCGGTGGCGTATTTATCATATGGCGAAATATTTGGGTGGGAATTACCTGTTGCCTTGCCTGGCTTATTGCTGAGAAAATAATTGGCATTGTGTGGATGCATTAATGCCAGTGCCGCATCGTATAACGTCATGTCAATATATTGGCCAAGGCCAGATCGATGCCGTTCTTGAAGGGCCATTAGAATGCCAATTACACAATAAAGGCCTGTACCCATATCAACGATGGGCGCACCAAGCCGAACGGGGCCTGTTTCGGCCATTCCATTGATGGACATCATGCCGGTCATGGCCTGCACCACCGCGTCATAACCAGGCGCGCCTCCCAACGGCCCTTCCTCACCAAAGCCGGAAATTCGGCAATGGATCAACCCCGGAAACCGATCTTTTAAAACATCTTCGTAGCCAATACCCCATTTTTCTAGAGTTCCAGTTTTAAAATTATCAACCAAAACATCCGCATCTTCCAGCAGCTTGAGCAAAAGATCACGCCCTGCCAAAGTGGCAAGGTCAATCACAATTGATTTCTTATTTCGGTTCACATTAATAAAATATGATGCCATATCGCGTTCGAAAGGTGGCCCCCATCCTCGCACCTCGTCACCGCTGGCAGCTTCAACTTTAATAATTTCAGCGCCATGATCTCCTAGTATTTGCGTTGCGTAGGGACCGCCAAGAACTCGGGTGAGATCAACAACTTTAATACCACTCAGTGCATGTTGAACTTTAACCGCATGCTTTGACGATGTTTTATTTCTGTTCATGTCATTCGTCTCTTTATCCTTAGATTTTCAAAAACACCAATGATCACGTTACTAATAAGACTTTGGTAAGCCAAGAACACGTTCAGCAATGTAACTCAGCACCATCTGCGCACTCACAGGCGCAATGCGCGGGATCAGAGATTCGCGCAACAAACGTTCGACATGATACTCTTTAGCATAACCCATTCCCCCAAAGGTCAAAACCGCCTGAGTGGCAGCTTTAAAACCTGCTTCGGCGGCAAAGTATTTTGCTGCATTAGCAAGGCCACCGGCCGGAGCTCCAGTGTCATAAAGAAACGCCGCCTTGGCAATTAGGAGACTTGCCGCCTCAAGTTCAATCCAGCATTCCGCAAGTGGGTGCTGAATACCCTGATTTTTGCCGATGGGGCGATCAAAGACGATGCGCTCTCCAGCATAATCAACTGCCCGCTGCAAGGCAGTTTTTCCAATCCCTAGTGCCTCGGCCGCAATCAGGATCCGCTCCGGATTCAGGCTATCCAGCAGATAAGAAAACCCCTTGCCTTCCTCACCGATCCGATCTTCTTGGGGCACCATGAGCCCATCAATGTAAAGCTGGTTACTATCGACGGCAGCTCTACCCATTTTTTCAATTTCACGAATCTCGACAAAGCGCTGGTCTAGATCGGTATAAAATAGTGTTAACCCATCTGTGCGACGAGCAGATGAGCTTGGCTGACTAGTTCTAGCAAGGAGTAAAATTTTGTCTGAAACCTGCGCGGTTGATGTCCAAATTTTTTGCCCGGTTACAAGGTACCCCTTTTTTGTTTTATCAGCACGAGTGCGGATACTCCCAGTATCCAATCCAGCATCAGGCTCAGTAATCCCAAAACAACATTTCACATCACCTTTAATCAGAGGTGGTAACCAGGCAGAGCGTTGTTCATCATTACCGTGAACAACAATGGGTTGTGGGCCAAAAAGATTGATGTGAACAGCTGACGCCGCTGCCATACCGCCACCAGACTCGGAGATTTTTTGCATCATAAGAGCTGCCTCTGCAACGCCAAGATCAGCGCCTCCAAAAGCTTCAGGCATAGCAATTCCAAGCCAACCATCGGCGGCAATGGCTTTATAAAACTTGTCAGGAAACTGACCTTCACGATCAGCAGCTAGCCAATAATTATCATCAAAATTGGCCATGATGTTCTCAATAGACGTAACGATTGATTGCTGGGTGGACGAATAAGAAAAATCCATCATTTTTTAACTAAGCCCCAAAAATAGGTCGAATGACAAAAACTAGCCTAACCCAGCCAGAGCAAATAGGCTACACGTCACTCAGGAAGCCTGTTTGCGTAAATTTTATGGTTGGCTCTGAGAATAGCTTGCGATAATTATTATTTTGTCGGAAGCTTAATAAACAAATAATAAGCCCATAAAACGCATCCAATTGAATCCAAAATTTCTGTAACATCGGAGCAGAATTCCATGAGTAAAATAAATATCGAATTTACCCTTTTTTCAGCCTTTTATTCACCTTTGATTTCAACAATGACGGGCGGCTTTCTGAAGGAAGAGGGGTTAGATTTTGAGTTCACAGTTTCAGCTCCGGGGGCAACCGCCATTACAGCTCTGGATGATGGCAGTGCAGATGTCGTGCAATCAACTCTCAGTCAAGGCTTCAACACGCTGAACAAGGGCGATTTGCCAAAATGTGTGCACTTTGCACAGATTAATGAGATGGACGGATTTTTCCTGACTGGTCGCGAGAAGGACCCAAATTTCACTTGGGACAAGCTTGAAGGTGCTGAGGTGCTCGTCCATCACGGCGGCCAGCCAATGACAATGTTCAAATATGCATGTTTTAAAGCGGGCATCGATATGAACAAAATCAAGATTATTGATGCTGGCAACGGCGGAGAGATGGATAAGGCTTATCGGGCAGGCACTGGGCAGTTTATCCATCAGCAAGGCCCAGCACCACAACAGCTAGAAGCTGACGGTGTTGGACATGTTGTAACAGCCCTTGGCCCAGTTATAGGGGCCTGCGGGTTTTCTAGTTTAGCCGCCCGGCCAGAATGGCTGGAATCGGAAGAGGCTAAAGCATTCACCCGCGCATATATTAAAACGCGCAACTATATGAATGATGCATCAGCAGCAGAGATTGCGGCTGCCGAAAAACCGCTATTTCCGACTATAGATGAGGCTGTTCTCTCAGACTGCATTCATACATACCAAAACATGGGAGTCTGGACCCGACATATTGATATTACTGATGATGGCTATAATGCGATGCTCGATATTTTTGAGTATGATGGCATGCTAAAAACCCGCTACGCATATGATCAGGTATGTGCCAGACCACCAGTCGTTTAGGGTCAGCCTACTCATATACCAAGATGAAGCTTTGGTTTCCAAAATGGTCGGAAGAGCTCAATTTTTGGGCACCTATTCATTACGACCTTTAGACCCGCATCTTCTGCAAGGCGAGCAGCATCATGATTAATAACTCCTATTTGTCCCCATAATACTTTTGCCCCAATTGCGATGGCTTGTTCGGCGATGCCGTACAAATCTTCAGACTTGCGAAACACTTCAACCATATCAACCGGCCGGTCAATTGAAGCAAGGTCTGGATAGACTTTCATCCCACGTATGTCCTCCAGGCCAGGCCTCGGATTAATAGGGATCATGTCGTAACCAGTTTCATGTAGGACGCGCAAGACACCATAGCTGAATTTAGTCTTGTCTGGGCTAGCACCGACCATGGCGATAGTTTTCACTGAGGTCAAAATAGCCTGGATATAGTTATCGCTGTATGGTTCATTGTGGTTCATCAGGCTTTGTCCCGCGGGGTTGCAATATCCGCTTTTAGTTCGTGTGACTCCAATGGATCAAGAAATGGATTACGGTACAACTTATCGTGACTCTCTACACCAACCTCAATCACGCAATCACTTTTCGCCCGAGCCACACACAACACTATGTAGCCATCATTAATTTGCCGGTTATTCAGAGCCACCTGCGCCCGTTGATCAATGTCACCCGACACTAATTTTGCTGCACAAGTTATACAACCACCATATTTACAGCCATAAGGCAAATCAACACCCTGCGCTCTGAGTTCTTCAAGCAATGGTTTGCGACCAAAGACCTGATAGTTCGCATTATCCCGGTTTGAAATAGTGATTGTCTTCATAGCCAAATATCACTTGTGCAATCACCACCTGGATAGCGGGCTTCATGGCACCGACTTGGCCCATTTGGCTCATTGCCGAAATTAACTATAAAATCAGGGTTGATGGACATACCACCATTTTCTGGATCACAGTCGATCATCACCATGACGCCGCCCTTATCCCGAATCTCTGGATAAAACTGATTATCCCATGTACTGAACAGCGAGGTCGTGACATAGAGGCGCTTTCCATCAAGCGAGAGCTGGAACATCTGAGGGCCACCGGCCATATCAACACCATTCACCACTGGGGCCTTACCAAGCAAGCCACCCATCCAAATCTGGCCTGTCAATTTTGGGTTATGAGGGTCAGAAATATCATATTGGCGCATATCACCGTGCAGCCAGTTATTCAAATAGAGATATTTATCATCCATCGAGAC
>CACEJY010000025.1 GCA_902559985.1 uncultured SAR116 cluster alpha proteobacterium
AGCACGCTCGGCCCAACCTTCGTTGATCTTAGCTATTGGTGCGCCATGCTGCGGATGGACTCGGGTTGGCCAATTGGTGGGCTGGGCGGTATAGATAGAGCCAGCCTTGGCATTCCTGAAGAGGCCAAACTAGTTGATGCCTTTTGTGGGGAAACCGGCCTTCATCGTCCAGATAATTGGGATGCGCTTATCGCGTTTCAGTGCTTCCGTTTTGCCGCTATTTTGCAAGGTGTGCTAAAGCGCCATCTTGATGGTAATGCGTCGGCAAACAACGCAGCTTCAGTAGGTTCCCAAGCAAAGCTCGTCGCGGAGCTTGGCGCCAATGTTCTCTCGCAATATTTGTCATCAAACCATTAACAATATAAATTCAGCATCCACTCATGCAGTCTTTTACCATCTTGTTGCGCACCATCCGAAATGCAATCAACCAAATTGAAATGATGCAAACCACCGCATACATGAAACTCCGTAGGGTCACCCCGTTGGCGCAACGTACTCGCCATAACCCATGATTGGTCAATCCAACCAGATGGCTCACCTCCCCCAACAGCAATATAATAAGCCGGGCCTAACAATGGCATGTGGGTTACGCAATTCCATCTTTTTGCTTCGGCCTCGGTCAGGCGCACATCCTCATTGACGCTTAATTCTCGCACTAGTTCAGTTTCATAAATGCCTGAAAGACCGACGACGCCGACCAGACGATCTTTCAAATTTGAATGATTAGATAGATGAAGCGCAATATGCGCGCCAGCCGAGTGACCCATAAGAATAATTGGCTGCTGTTGCTCAGCATCATCAAGCCTTTTTAGCACCTCTTCTACACCATGATTAAGATGCTCTATTATCTGAGTTAAACTCACTTCGGGACATAAAGGATAATTTATATTCACCAGTCCAAAGCCGGTTTTTGCAAGATCGGCCATATGATGGTTGACGTCAGCCTTATCAAGAGCCCGCCAATAGCCACCGTGGATATTAATGATAATGGGCTTATCCGCAGCACCAAGATGCAAATCAAACCGCATCAGCTGATGCGCACCATAAGGCAAATCAAACCTTCCAGTCAGTTCAACTTTGCGGGCTTTGGACTGGGTAGCCCATAAATCGAGACTAGCGGTGGCTACGTCCACGCCAACAGCCGTGCGTGGATTGAACTGAGCCTCCAAATCATGTGAACGCCATTCATTCCAACTCATGGTTGGCCCATTTTGCCATCTGACACATTAATAGTGGTAAACGAATCTTCAATAACAGGAGGTCGGTGGGCGTTCATTGGCACGGCACCGTTGGTCCATTTTTCTAGATTGATCAGGCAGGAGTGAGCTGCCGGACCTTGTGCCAGTTTCGACGTGCCAACGTCTGGAGTCAAAACATTAGTGTTACCGTGATGGCAGGTAAGGCCCGATGTCCTACCTGTATCATGATCAAACCATGCGCCAGTGCTGACAATCACCACGCCTTTCATGATATCGTCACTGACAATTGCGCCGCAAAGGCAAGACCCACGATCATTGTAAAGACGGACAATATCACCATCTCCAATAGCACGGGCCGTCGCATCTTCGCGATTTATTTTCACGGGCTCATGCCCACCAATTTTTGCAGCACGACTCACACTGCCGTGATCAAGCTGTGAGTGTAGGCGGCTAGTTGGCTGATTGCCAATGAGGTGGAGGCGTGTTCCCCGATCCGCACTGCCAAGCCATTCTGGCGGTTCAAACCAGCAAGGATGGGGGGCACAATCATCATAGTTAAATTTCTCAATCGTTTCTGAGTAAATTTCAATTTTTCCGCTTGGTGTCGCCAGTGGGTTAGCCGCAGGGTCAGCGCGGAAATCAGCAAGCATCACATACGCTCCCTCTGGCGGTTCCAGCTTAAACCATCCGTTATAACGAAACTCATCATAGGTTGGCAATTCATGACCCTGCTCGGCAGATGCTTGTTTAGTGACATCATATAGCCAGCGTTGCCAATCCTCGGCGCTACGCCCTTCTGTGTAGGTATCCTCACTGCCCAATTTAGCAGAAATGCCTCGGAAAATTTCAAAATCATCGCGAGCATCTCCAACGGGAGCAATAGCCGCTTGCATTGACACGAAATAATTATCCATTGGCGACATAGCAATATCAGTGCGCTCCAAAGTTGTCGTGCATGGCAGAACGATATCAGCATGTTTAGCCAGCGCATTCCAGCACCATTCATGAGCAATTACCGTTTCCGGCTTTTGCCAGGCTTTCAACAGCCGCTGCAAATCTTGATGATGATGAAACGGGTTGCCCCCCGCCCAATAGACAATTTTAATATCAGGATATGTATGATTCTGGCCATTATAATCAAAATTATTACCCGGATTGAGTAGCATATCGGCAATACGTGCCACTGGGATAAAGCTGGTTACAGCATTTTTACCTTGCGGCATCGCTGCAACAGGCAAACGCTTAATATCGTTACCAACTGTATTTACCGCAGAATAGCCAAGTCCAAAACCGCCCCCGGGCAACCCAATTTGACCAAGCATTGCCGCGAGAGTAATGCCTGCCCAAAAAGGCTGTTCGCCATGCGCTTGTCGCGTCAACGACCAACTGAATGACAGCATTGTCCTTGCGCCAGCCATCCGGCGGGCCAACACTCGAATCACTTCGGCATCAATGTCACAAATTTCTGCCGCCCAAGCAGCATCTTTTACGATGCCATCGGCTGATCCCATCAGATACTCAGCAAATTTCTCAAATCCAACTGAATAACGATCAAGAAATGCCTGATCCTGCAATTTTTCATCGAGCAACACATAGCAAATACCTATCATTAGTGCCGCATCACTATTTGGGCGGATTTGCAACCATTCAGCCTGAACATCATCAATCATGTCTGAACGAAGAGGAGAGATTGATACAAATTCAACGCCATTCTGATGCGCCGCCAAAATGGACTCCTTCTGGATATGACGACCGAGGCCACCCTGACCGATCTGTCCATTTTTTAGCGGCACGCCTCCAAACGCTACAAATAATTCGCAGTCATCACGCACCGATTTCCAGCTGGTTTGATTGTAAATATAATCACGAAAATGTCCGATCACATGCGGCACAATCACCTCAGCAGCAGCAAAACTGTAGGTGTTTACCGACTTTGTGTAGCCGCCGATGCTGTTCAAAAACCGGTGCAACTGACCCTGCGCATGGTGAAACCGGCCAGCGCTGGCCCAACCATAGGATCCAGCATAGATGGCTTCATTTCCATGAGCTTCGATGACCCGGTTTAACTCTGCCGCAACAATGGAATTTGCCCTGTCCCAATCTACCCTAACAAATGGGTCCAAACCGCGGCGCTCAGGATAACTTCCAGGTCCAGAGTCAAGCCAGCTTTTTCGGATCATTGGCCCCAAAATACGCGTGTCATCATCAATTACATCAACTATACCTTTACCAATGTCCGTCGGATCAGAGTCTTCAGCAAAATGGCTAAGGCCGGTTAAACGACCATTTTTGACATGCGCGTGATAGGTTCCCCAATGTGCACTCGTTAGGCTCATATTCCGACACCCTGGCAAATTGTCATCATAATACCCCTAGTTTAACGCATTCAGGCTTCAAGCCAACACTCAAGCAACACCGACAGGATAGCACGATAATTTGACAAAGAAATATGCTTTTGCCGACAAAAACCTTACATAAATCCACGAATTTTCTCTGCAACCAGAGGTAAAAAGCTTGATTTCAATTTTTTTGTTGCCAACATCATCAGCACCGCCAAACTGGGTAGAGTAAATTCGTGCCTATCATTAAACAAGAAAGCTGTTATGCCTAGCGCCAACCCCGCCAATATTCCTACCTATGAACTTTATGCCATTCGCTACGCTTCGCGCGACGCTTCCCGCAGTGAGCATTTTATTGGTGGCGATCCACATGACGGACCAATGCCCATGGATTATTTCATTTGGCTGGCTAAATCAGATAATCATATTGCTGTGATTGATACGGGTTTCACTTCCGAAATGGCGGAAAAACGGAACCGTGATTTTATCCAATGCCCAGTGCTAACAATGGCTAAATTTGGGGTTTCTGCCAATCAAGTAGATGATGTGATCCTAACACATCTTCACTATGATCACTCAGGTAATTTTGACCGTTTCCCCAATGCACAATTTCATTTACAAGAGCAAGAACTACAATTTGCCACTGGCCGCTATATGCGATACCCGCAATTACAGCACGCATTCGAAATTGATGACGTTTGCGGCATTGTACGTCTAAATTACGAACAAAAAGTGACATTCTACAATGGCGACGACCAGCTATCAGCCGGATTGCACCTTCACTGCACTGGTGGCCACTCAGCTGGACTGCAATTTGTATCAGTTCACACCAAACGCGGCTGGGTAGTTCTGGCCTCAGATGCCAGCCATTATTATGAGCATATGGAGAGCTACCGGCCATTCACCATCGCCTTTCATGTTGGCGAAATGATGGAAAGTTTCGACAAATTAAAAAAAACGGCCCCAAGCCTTTCTCATATTATTCCGGGGCATGATCCAAGGGTAATGGAAAAATATCCAACCGTTGAGGGTCAAGATGGATTGATGGTTCGACTGGACGAATCTCCCAAAGAATAGTCAACTATTTGCGGCTATTCCAATAATCCTCGCCGTAATCATGCAATATCTCATCACCCGCGCGAATATCTTGAAGCGCAGTGAATTCAATGAAACGATTATCATCATCAGCAATCTGCCATTCGGCATTGGGCGGTGTACCATGATTGTAAATCATCCCGTATCCCAAAACGCACAGATAGTCACTTTTAACATCTGGACTGGTGAACAGATAATCATTTAGCCGGTTGATTTCCTGCAAATCATCATCATCAATAACAAGATAGAAACACCTCTCGATGACACTGTCTTTTGCAAAGTCCACACAGGCGAAAACACCCAACCCATGCAGTGGCGAGTCCTGGACCGCAATCCGCATTTGGGATTTTTCCATGCTTTTCGATGCTTTTGTCATTTTGTTCTCTCCATGGACCTTAATGAATGATGTTTTTAATCATCGTGTTAGGCTAAACTTCAGCACAAAGTAATTGTTACTATTCATTTTTCGTTGTTATTCACCGGTGATAAGGTTGCAAATAGCTGCTGAACTAGCAAAGTTAAGTAAAATGTCTATACCTCACTCATTGATTGCGCATATCGGGAACCACTATTGTGACATCATCTGGCACCAAAACTACCAAAACCACACCCTTGTTATTTACACCCAAAAAAATCCGTGAGTTGACTATTCGAAATCGGATTATTGCCTCACCCATGTGCCAATACCTATCTCATGATGGTGGCCCAAATGATTGGCACATGATGCATCTTGGCAGGCTTGCAATCGGAGGCTGCGGCATTGTATTCGGTGAAGAAACAGCTGTCGAACCAAATGGTCGTAAAACTCATGCTTGTGCTGGCCTCTACAAGAATAGCCATGTTGCTGCCTATCGCACTCTTACGGATATGATTAAGAAACACGGTGCCACCCCAGCAATTCAACTCGGCCATTCAGGTCGTAAGGGATCCTGCCATGGTGCGATGGAGGATTGGCGGCCGCTTGACGAAACTGATGCCGCAAACGGTTTGCCTCCATGGCAGGTAATGACCCCAACCGCAGAAATCAGCCCCCCTCGGCCGATCCCGCATAAGGAAATGGATCAAGCTGATATTAACCAAGTCATTAATGATTTTCGAACCGCAACAAAACTTAGTATTGATGCCGGGTATGACATAGCAGAAATCCATGGCGCACATGGCTATCTTATTCACCAATTCTTATCGTCTGCATCAAATCAGCGCCAAGACTCATATGGTGGTTCGCTTGAAAATCGGATGCGATTTGCTATCGAGGTTGCAATTGCAGTTCGCGACCTATGGCCCAAGCAACATCCTGTTTTTTTTCGGCTTTCTGCGGTTGATAGCCAGGGAGGAAGCTGGACATTGCGTGAGGCGGTTGCACTCGCCAAAGCCCTTCGCGATGTGGGTATTGACATGATTGACGTATCATCGGGCGGCATCGCTGGATCAAGTAATATGCCGATGGTTCCGCGCATTCCAGCCTACCAAGCCAGCTTTTCTGGACGGATTCGAAGGCAGGCAAATGTCGGCACCATCGCGGTTGGTGGAATAACGGAAGCGCAACAAGCTGAAGATATTTTGCAATCTGGTGATTCAGATATGATCGCAATGGCGCGTGAGTTAATGTGGAATTCTGATTGGCCAGCGCATGCCGCTTATGTGCTTGGTCTAGATGATCCATATTCTTACCTACCCGATGGGTATGCCCACCGCTTGCGCCAACGTGAGGAACAAAAGAAAATGAAAATCAATCAAGATAAGACATTGATTGAGAAGAGCCTCCGTTATTTTATGGATGATGAAGAGCCATCATCACAATAGGACAAACATTTGATTGTGAAATAATCATCATCAAAGATTTAGGATCATCCGAGTTAAACCTTTTTGCAATATTGGCCAGATGATGAAGAATACCTTAGGTCTTTGGCGCAATACGGATCAATGCGTCGAGCATTAGAACGCCGTCTTTACAAACAAGCATTGGATTGATCTCCGCTTCAGAAATTCTTTCATTATTTCCAAGTTGAGATAGTGCTTCTATCGATTTAGCAAGGGCTTCCAGATCCCCTTTTGGCAGCCCCCGATAACCTCGAAGGTATGCAAACCCCTTTACCTCAGCAATCATTTGGCGAGCTGTCTCAGCGTCAACAGGTGCAGGTCGATGGCAAACATCTTTATAAATTTCAGCAAGGATGCCACCAGCACCAACGGTAATGATCGGCCCAACAAGGTTGTCATTTCGAAGCCCAATCAATGCCTCACCAAGGCCAGAAGCCATTTCTTGAAGTAACACACCATCAATGCGAGCATCTGGCACAAGACTTTGGACTCTTTCTTTCATTTTGTTTACTACACGCGCAAGTGTCACAGAATCAGAAATTTCCAGTGTTATTGCTCCATACTCAGATTTGTGCGGAAGGTCTTGCGATACAAGCTTAGCGGCGAGCGGATAGCTTAACCCATGGTCATTATATATTTGCGGCTTTTCATCACGGAGTGGGATAAAAAGTTGCTTCGGAGCCATAATTCCAAGTTTGGTGAAAACAGCATTACTGGCAACTTCGTTTAACATGCCACCATCATCAACCTGCCCTGCCGTAATTTGATGATTGAGAGTGTAATTGATAGCCGTTTCATCGTACTCGCCTTCAAGTGTTTTATCTGCTGGCTCGCAATTAGCCATAAACAATAAAGAAACGCTATCCGCACAGCTTTCCACACTGGAGAAACAAGGGATGTTTGCTGCCTCCAACATCTTCATCGACTCCTGAGCTACGGGCAAAGGAAACGCCACAATCGGCGCACATCCAGGATTTTCATCTACAGCGTCAATAATTGGCTTCACAGCCAATTCCGGGTTAAATTGTGCTGACGATCCAATAGCAACAACAATCAGTCCGGAAGCTGGGTCATGGATTAATTGGACGATCGCTTTTTTCATTACGTCATATCTAGCACCTGCTAGGGTCACATCGACAAGCTTACCACTGCCATGCGGGATGTTATTCTTTTGAAAAAAGGACTTGGAGCTCGCACTTAATTCCGCTACCTCAACTCCCCTTATACATAATTGATCAACCACCATGGCACCACCGCCACCTGTTGTAGTGACCACGGTTACGCGGTGCGGACGCTGGCCAAGCTGCACCCTTTTATTCAGCAATGCCGGTGCCTCCAACAAAGCATCAAACTGGCTAACTTCAGCGATATTATTATAAGCTAGAAACGCGCTTATGGCGTCAGCTTCACCAGTCATTGCACCTGTGTGCGAAACTGCAAGCGCTTGTCCCTCTCTAGATTTGCCAAGCATGTAGGCAACAACTGGTTTACCCGATCGTCTTGCAGCGGCTGAGAACTCAGCAAACTTTCTTGGGTTACGAATGGTCTCCAGAAATAGAACGAATCCATCAATTTTTTCATCGTCAACTAATGTTAAACCAACTGATCCAACACAAGATTGAGCTTCATTACCGAGTGATATCAATTTTGAAAACCCGATATTGCGTGCCTGACCACGCGAAATCAAAGTGCCAATTAAGCTTCCGCTATGTGACAGAACCGCCAACCGCCCAAGCAAATGTCCCTCTGCCTTGAAAGCCGCATTGGTTGTGCACATAAATCCATTGTCCACATTCACCACACCCATTGAGTTTGGGCCAATAAGCGTCACGTCCGCGGATTTTGCTTTCGCGACCAACCTTGCTTGAAGCACCATTCCTTCATCACCCACCTCGGCAAAACCATCTGCAAGAATGGAAACAACTTTGACGCCCGCGGCAATACAATCATCAAGAGCAGTTTCAACCAGCTTTGTGCTGAGCAAAATGTACGCATGGTCCACTCTGTCAGGAATCGTCGAAACTGAGGAGAAGGCAGGTTGGCCAAGCACCTGATCGTGGCGAGGATTTACAAGATACAGCTTACCTGTAAATTTATGCTGCTGACAGAATTGCAACGGACGTGCTGACAATTTTTTGGGGTCATTAGACACGCCAATTAGAGCAACCACTTTTGGCGCAAATATTAGTTGTCTTAGATTACTCATCATGACTTTTTTGTGGCACTGGTTTTGGTACCCGTTGCGAGAAGCGACGCTCAAAAATTCCCTCAGCAATCCGATTTTTCAAAATTTCAATTGACCCACCTGCAATCATCCAACCGCGGGTGCGACGCACACAATATTGGACGATGTTATCATCACTGAATCCTAATGCGCCCATTACCTGCAACGCCTCATTAGCAGCAAAAAAACCAGCTTCATTACAGGCCAATTTTGCTAACGCCGAGTCTTGGGCTGATGGCAGGTTGCTATCTGCTCTGGTTACCGCGCGTAACAGCAATAATTGCGCAGCTTCCAGACGCATTTCCATTTCCGCAAACTTCCATTGTAATCCCTGAAATTCACAAATATCACGGCCAAACTGTTGACGGGTTTTAGCGTGCTCACAGGCCTCTGAAAAAGCCTTTCGTCCAACTGCGACTGCACGTGCGGCATTACCCAGCCTTTCAATATTAAATCCTGAAATTTGTTTTTTAAACCCACCAGCACCCAGCAAAATATTCGATTCTGGAATGCGACAATTATCAAAATAAAGCGGTGACCAAAACTCCCCATTCATATACCTATAAGATGGTCCAATTTCAAAACCAGGTGTGCCTTTTTCAATGATTGCAGAACCTATACCATCGACTCCGGGACCAAAACGAAGATAAATCAGAAATATCTCAGCTTCTACACTGTTTGTCCCAAACACCTTGCTACCGTTAATCAAAAAATCGTCACCATCAGGTGTGGCAGATGTTTTGAGGTCAGTAACAGATGACCCGGCATCCGGTTCAGACATTCCCACCGACATAACACCCTTACCTGCTAACAGTTTTGGTAAAAACTTTTTTAGCTGTGGTTCACTTGCGTATTCAGCAAACGTTCGGATGGCACCAAAGTTACCTGCCTGCACAACATCGGCACTGCGTGGACAAAACTCAGCGACTGCTTGAATAGCCAGAATTGCATCTGTGAGACTTCCTCCAATCCCTCCCTTTATTTCAGGTATCGTAATGCCAAGCAGGCCCATTTCTCCAAATTTTTTTGCAACGTCCCAAGGGTAGCCATCACTGTTAGCCCGCGCGACTGCACCATCAGCGAGCTCATTTGCAGCAAATTTTCTGACCGACTCATAAAAAATATTTTGATCTTGGCTGAGTTCAAAATCCATTTAAATTCCCTCTTCATCATTGAGGACTGCCGCACCACTTGATGTGAGCTGGTTTATTTCATCCACTGTAAATCCGGCACCAATTAAAGCGGTTTTTCCACCTTGGCCAAGGCGCGGCGGGGACATTGATTTTGCGTCACTTGCAGATGCGGGCGGCAGTCCAGCAATATGAGCAGCCGGCAAAGTTCCAAAATCCTCAATTTCTACCCAGCCAATGGCCTCAGTCTCGAGAACTTGGGGAGCATGAAACAAATCATTGTAGTCTTGAACTGGCGCATTGAGAATATCAGCATCCGACAGGACTGATGTCCAAAATGCTGTTGTTTTTTCATAGATATATGGCTCTACCATAGAATTAATTTTCTCAGCGTTCACCAAACGATTTTCTTCTGTATTGAATCTCTCATCATTCAACCACTCACCGACACCTAAAATATGACATAACGCGATAAAATGTGGCTTTCGACGTGCGTTGATGCTGATATAGCCATCCGCTGTTGCAAAGGTTCCCACAGGCGCTCCTACCGGTTGAACGGCAGAGCCCTCAAATTTTTCGGCAACAAGCCGAGACTCCTGAAAGGCCATGGCGCTGTCGAGCAAACTGGTCTGAATATGGGTACCCCGGCCGGTTGTCACACGACGGTACAGTGCGGCGAAAACAGCCTGGCTCAAATACAAACCAGTTGAATAATCAATGGCAAGCATGTTGATCCTACGCGGCAACCCACTTTTATCACGATTAATATTCATGAGTCCCGTGTATCCCTGCATCACGGTATCGGTTGCCGGCATTTTACTATTAGGGCCTGTTCGCCCAAAGCCAGTGACAGACGCATAGACGACCCGAGGATTAACGGCTGCCACTGCAGCATAATCCACTCCCAATCTTTTTGTTACTGATGGTCGATAATTTTCAATAATTACATCTGCATTAGAGGCAAGTTTGAAAGCAGCGGCGCGACCATCAGGATTTTTCATATCAAGGGCGAGGCTTTTTTTTCCTCTGTTCAGCACAATAAATTCAGAAGAAAAATCACCCTTTCGCAGCCCAAGGCCGCGGCACCAATCTCCTTTAACCAGTGGTTCGACCTTAATCACATCAGCACCATTCCGGCCCAGCAGCAGCCCACAATATGGGGCAGCAACACCCTGAGCAAATTCAATCACACGCAAACCAACGAATGCATCAGCTATTTGCATCGTCATGCTAACGGCCGGACTTATCAAGAAAAGCAGTTACCGCATCATGATGCTCGTCACTCGCATAACAAATTGATTGAGCCTCCGAACCAAGAGCAAATACCGTCTCAAGCGAGAGATCAACAGATCTATTCATAATTGATTTTGATAAAGCGACAGCACTTGCTGGACCCAAACAAAGGCTTTGCGCCCATTCAACTGCATCCGTTAACAGCCGCCCATCATCGACAATTCGGTCAGCAAGGCCAATTGCCTTAGCCTCATCAGACTCCACCGTCCGGGCGCTGAAGATCAATTCTTTTGCACAAGCAATGCCCACTCGCCGGGGCAGAAAATAGAGCCCACCACCATCGGGGATCAGCCCTCGTTTAAGGTATGCCATCGAAAAACTTGCTGAAGACCCCGCGATAACAAAATCACAAGCAAAAGCAAGATCGCATCCAAGACCAGAAGCCGCCCCATTAACCGCTGCGATTATTGGTTTATCCATATGATGAACCGTTGCAATGAGGCGATGCGTTTGCTTCTGTCTCCTCCAGCCATTAAAGCCAACCTTGCCGCGTGGTGCCTTCAAGCGTTCCCGCATACCTCCAATGTCGCCACCAGCACAGAACACCGTGCCTGCTCCAGTAATTACAACGGCTTTAACTGTGTCTTCAATGTTAAGCTCAAGAAGCATATCAATTATTGCGTTACGCATTTCATCATTTATGGCGTTCCGTTTTTCTGGACGGTTTAATTTCACAATCGCGATACCATTTTTTTGCGACACATCAATGAGGGATTTGGTTTTCATTGCCACGTTACCTTTAAGGCTAGAAGGTGAAAGTCATATCTTTGGCATCTAAAAAATCAGACGACAACAAACACCACTTTTGATAAGAATGTTAAGCTAATTGAGCCCTGCTGTCATCGTTCAGTTCTATTTGTATGGCGCTGTTTTGTTCTTGCGACCATATCGTTGTATTGAGAGAATATCGCATGATTTGTAAACAATTCCTATTTGGCTTGAATGACTGTTGTTGAAAAAATCGCAGAATATATTGTTGGTGAGTCGGAGCAACGCCAACCGGCACAAGTCATCTACCATGCAAAGCGCGCCTTCATTGATTGGTTTGCCGCGATGTACTCAGGCTCTATTCAAGATCCCAACCCGCTATTGCGCCAAGCATTCATAGATGAAGATGATACTCGACAAGCCGTTATTTTTCCATACGGGCAACGTTCATCAGTTAAAGTTGCAGCCTTTTTAAATGGCGCAAGCGCCCACACATCCGAATTTGATGATATTTTTCGCGACGGAGGATTACATCCAGGTTGCGCGACTATCGCCGCAGCGCTCGCATTGGGCCAACGCCAAAATCAATCAGGAAGTCAGGTCATAAGTGCTGTTATTGCTGGGTATGAGGTCAGCAGCCGGATCAGCGCAGCGATGGGCCGCGGACATTACCAGTTTTGGCACACCACTGGAACCATCGCTACTTTCGGCGCGGCCGCGTCGGGAGCCATACTTCTAAATCTTAATCGTCAACAAACGGCTAATGCTTTGGCAACATCAGCAACACTCGCAGCAGGGCTTCAACAAGCCTTTCGGTCTAATGGCATGAGCAAACCTTTACACTCAGCCCATGCCGCAGAAACCGGCGTTATGTCGGCAATGGCGGCCAGCAAAGGAGTTACTGGCGCGTTAGATGTCCTTGAGGGGTCTGCTGGCATGGGGGCCGCTATGAGCGATAGCGCAGATTGGGATAAGGCAACAGAAGGCCTTGGTGAAATTTATAATATCAAAACAATAACCTTTAAAAATCACGGATGCTGTGGGCACACCTTTGCGGCAATTGATGGACTCCTTGCTATTATGAGTGCTAATCAAATTAAACCTGTTGAAATTGCAAGGATTGATATTTCCACCTATGGTCCTGCGATCTCAATAACCGATCGGGAAAACCCCAAAACATCGCAAGAATGCAAATTCTCCATGCAATATGTTGTTGCCCATGCAGCCCATTATGGCAGCGTCCGGGTTAGTGCTTTTGAGGACACCCGTATGAGCGACCCAAAAATTCGAGCGATGCTAAAGAACATAAATCTAACAATCGACCCCGAAATTGACGCGCAATTTCCAACACGAAGAGCAGCAAATGTTTGCGTCACAACAAAATCAGGACAGATTATTAAACACTACCAGCACACAAGAAAAGGAGACCCCGATTTACCGTTATCAGATGGTGAACTAAACGAAAAATTCACAGAACTGACAGCGCCAGTGCTTGGAGAAAATAAAACGAAAGAGCTGCTCAAAAATTTATGGCGATTAGATGAGATAAATCTCTCAGATTGTCTTGTACATGCCACCAAATCTGACCGCAAATAATTTCATTAAATAAAATAGAATGAACTTACTGAAAAATTTTATTCCTCACAAAAAAGTCGCCTCAAAAATAAGTCGGCTAATTAATTGAATAATAATGTAATTATTTGGTTGCGGGGCCAGGACGTACTCAGGACCCTACAATTAAGATGTGGGTATGACTTCGTTGCAAGGGCAGAATTAAAACCAAAGATCTTCAGGATATGAGCCTAATTGTTCTGCATTTATGGTTTTCTATTTTTAAAATGAATGACTTTTGATGCTGGCGATAAATTTATTTCGTCAATCACGGTGCCCCTCCGCGCCCCAACCGTCTCAACAATCACTTTCGCAATATCCTCTGGCTCTATAGCATTTTCTGAAGAGTCACCAGGTTCAAAATCTAGGTCATTAAAAAACGCACTCCTGACCATGCCAGGATTGATAAGACAAACTCTCAGGCCAGATGATCCCACCTCATCTCTCAAAGATTGAGCAAAGCCACGCATCCCGAATTTGGCCGCTGAATATAGCGTTGCTTTTCTTTTGCCTATCAAAGCTGCTTCCGAACCAACTATGACGATATCTCCTTGCCCAAGCTTTTTCATGCCGCTGACCATGTGGCGACAGAGAACAATGTGGGCGACTAAATTTACATTCAGAAATTCTTGGATTTGCTTATACGAAAAATTTTCAAGGTGCCTAAAATCACCAAAGCCAGCATTGCAAACTAACACACTTATTTTTGGGTAATCTTTTGAAATATCCGCTGCAATTTTATCTAATTTCTCAATATCAGAAAAATCCGCTGTACGAGGATAATAATGATCATGACTAATCTCATATTTGTCATGATGGCGAGCTAAGCCAATTACAGTAAAGCCTGCCTCTAACAACCTAGTGGCAGTTGCCCGCCCAATGCCACTTGAACTCCCTGTAACAACAGCAATCCTATGCAATTGAATATTTCCTTAGTATCCATTTCATATTAAACATTGGAATATTCTATCCACTCCAAGATATTTCTTCAGTTCGTCTTGAATGTAAGTTGCCATCTCATTTTCAATCTCAGGTCCATAGGAAACCAATTGCCCGGTTGTTTGCATTGGAAATGCAAACAACTTCTCATCAGGGTACAGAGCCGCAATCGTGTTATACATTTTTTTTGGATATCTTAGCGGCCCAAAACTAACCGAGTGCAGGTTTCTTATTTCTAAATCAGCCATGACCTCTTCTATGAGCTCAGAATAAAGTCCTTTCCAATTTTTGCAAAATATCAACGGGTCTAATCTTAAACCAACAAGCCACCCTGATTTTGCGAGCTTCTTTATAGCACGGATTCGTTTATTTACTCTTGGCGCTTTTTTATCAAGAACGTCAGCCACGCTCTCAGGAGACAAGCTAAAGGCAACGATGCAGTTTGAGATGGGTTCCAGATTCAATAATGTTTCAATATTCACACTCTTGGTTCTTAGCTCAAACTCAACTTCAGGATGTTCCTTGAAAAAATTCAGGGTATGTTGCGCAAAACTGGTAATTTTTTCAAAAGCAAGAGAGTCGCAATCATAACCTGAAAAAAAGGTTAGTGATGAACCTGCATTATTTTGGATAGTTTCCGATATTGATCTAAAAAAGTCTTCAAAGTTGACAAACAACAAATAATTGGCTGAGGAATACATTCCTTGCAAGAAGCAATAGCGGCAATCATAAATACAATTATACATGTGTGAAAAATAGAAGTTCTTTTGAGAGTCCATTCCAAAACCAGAAGGTGCAGGCAACACAAAGTTATCGTGCTTCTTAGCCAAAATCAGTGCAGGCTTCTCTTTTTGGAGACGAAAGTTTTGCTGCCTTTTATTGAACAGTTCTTGATATCGATTAATGTTGAGCAAATCAGCTTTTGGAAGACATGAGAGAACACGTTCAGTGATAGGATGATCAATTATTTGACTTTCGACAAACACAGTTTCGATCATTTCAATTTCCAACTTTGTGCTTCTGAGGCAATGTCCAGTTCCATACTTTGCATTAGGTCGTGTGCAGAGGACGCTTTTTGTGCTCTGTCGGCTAGAGACTTGTTGGGGAATAAACACCACCACTTTTTGTAAATTTTTCGAAATCTAAGTCGGTTTGTTTCTGTGAAATGCAGCGAGCACATTATCCCGTCCATTTCTATTGGATCTCCCAATCTAGCCCTCTCTCGGTCAACAATTTTAACAACAGCCTGCAGTAGATTATCAATCATGGCAGAGTTCTTATCAAAAAGATCAGCAATCATTTTTTTTGTTATTAATGATTGCGACTGCTCCGATGTATCTGAGACTATTTTCAAAACAAAAGTAAGTTCGTTACAAGAAAGACTTGGCGCAATCTCACAAAAACCAGCAGCTTCCATGTCGTATAGAACTGGCAGAGTAAATTCATTCTCGGGAGAGCTTACGGTGTAGAGTTCTGCGGCCTTTGCTAACTTAGAAAACCTAAGGCCCGGAAAGAAGGATTTACCATTATCATTGTTAACCACTTTTATTACTTGGAACAGCGTTCCTACCGGCCCCTGAGAATGGCCTGCTATTCCAATATTAATCCATGCTACAAACTGACCAGGATTAAAAGTCTTATTCAAATACATTGTGGCTACAGCAGATTTGATAGACCCAACACCTGATATCACAAGGGCGTGGCCATTTTTGCGATTTATATATATCGGAAAATTACAGTGGTTTGAAAAACTCTTTAGGTTAAATTTTTTTATCAGTGCATTAGCCTCTGACCGCAAAGCGACAACCCAAAAGAACTTAAATTCCTGATTTGTATTATTCACACTGTACCATTTCTTTCATTTGAAAGTATTGCTTCCAACATTGTTTTTTTCTTGTCTAACTTTTTTACAAACGCGTCTTTTTTTCTTTTACGCCCACCGTCAATTAACACTTGGAGCTTAAATATCAGCTCTTTAATTGTTTCTTTACGTTTAAACTCACTCAGACCCTGATCTTTAAGAAGCTTTTCAAGTGCGGTAACTCTAAATCTATCCATACCCCAGTGCTTTTTTGAGAGTTGCTGGTCGTGGCCACCATTTTTTATCAATAAATTCTCGTTTACAAAATGCACATCCTCAAAAGCACAAAACCGAAGCCAAAAATCATAATCCTCACACGCGGGTAAGTTTTCATCAAAGAACCCAAAATCGTCAAAAACAGAACGATCAACTAATGAAGAACTCGGCGAGATACAACATAATTTGAGGCATTGAATAAAAATATCCCCACCACTCTTTTCGTGCTTGAGGCCAGCATTCACCCTAACACCATTTCTCACCCATATTTCGTTTGTATGACTTAATCTGTATCGTGTTGACCGACTCTCCAGACTTGAGATCTGTTTTTCTAATTTTTTTTCTAACCATAAATCATCAGAATCCAGAAACGCGATGTACCTATATTTTGCAGCTTTTATTCCGAGATTTCTTGCTGCACTTACACCCTTATTCCTCTGAAAAATGTAACGGAGTGAGTTGCTCTCCTCTTTTGAGTCAGAAAAACCAAGTCTCCTCAAAACATCCCACGTTTTATCACTTGATCCGTCATCAACAACAATCACTTCATCCGGTTTTTTTGACTGCTTTAATGCAGAGACAACACATTGCTTGATAAAACCCTCGCGGTTAAAAGTTGGTATCACAACAGAGACAGTAGACATTTTTCTGAACCTCGACTTTCACAAGCTAGCATAAATTCTTGGGCTCCAGCATGTACACACAAAAGTAAAGCATTAATGTGCAAGAATTAAAAACCCAACGGAATTTCATCACTTGCGCCACTTCATACAAAAAAGGCAAAGTTTCAGGGGACTGCAACTGAACTAATTGGAGGATATGATATGTTGTTTTTGGGGCATTATTTACTCAAAACCCTGAGGAAAACGAATCATGATAGAGGCTAAGACACATGAAATTTGATACAATCACGATTGATCGTCAGGATGCGATTTGGTTGGTGACGCTCAATCGGCCAGAGCGACTTAACGCGATGAGCCAAAAAATGCTCCTCGAAATGGATTCAGCCTGCGATATGATTGAGGAGGATACGTCTTGTCGAGCTGTGGTTTTAACGGGCTCGGGTAAGGCTTTCACGCCCGGCTTTGACCTCCAGGATCAGGCCGCAAAGACACCACAAGGGATTGAGGCATGGCGCCCGTTACTGAAACGAAACTTTGACAGCGTAATCCGTTTTTGGAATCTGACAAAACCCACTATCGCAGCTGTTAACGGCCCAGCACTCGCAGGTGGTTGCGAACTCGCAATGGCTTGCGATATTACGATAGCCGGAAATTCGGCAACATTCGGTGAGCCTGAGGTCAAGTTTGGCGCAGGCATCGTGATAATGCTTCTCCCTTGGATTGTTGGCCCAAAAAAAGCAAAGGAAATTGCTTTTCTTGGAAAAGATCAGTTGAGCGCTCAAGAAGCCTGCGATCTTGGCATGGTTAATCAAGTGGTCTCTGATGATGAGGTATTACTTACTGCGCTGGGAATAGCGCGCGCTATAGCAGTAGTAGACCCTATGGTAATGCGGCGTACCAAGCAACAAATCAACAATACTATGGAAATTGCTGGCATGACTAGAGCACTGGAACACTCTTTAGAAATTGATTTGGAGCTAGAAGGGGAAGGAAGCGTTGACAAAAAAGCGTTTCTTGAGGAGCTACGTAAAGGTGGGTTGCGTGGCGCGCTAGCGTGGCGCGACAGAAGGTTTGGCGGATGAGCAGACATTTACCTGAAACAACAGATTTCCATAAGGCTATAATGACAGCGACAGGTGGTGGTATTTGGGTATGACGTGACAAAGAAGGCGAGCTAACCCTACAGAGCACCATATCATATGCGTTGAAATTCAATCTGGTTTAACTAAACTGATGAAAAAAAAGGTAAAGGCACCACAATCATAAACGTATACAGCAAAAAAGATTGGATCGAGGCATTTATGAACAATCCATTTGTTAACCCTAAAAAAAAACCTGACACAGAAGATGGGGTGTATGATGATTTTGAGCGCGGCCTTGCGAATAGAAATTCTGGTACTTTACTCGAGACTCTCGCGTTAGATATTACCCCGTTGGGTGCTCATTATCTTTTAACACATTTTGATACTCCAATCATTGACTCCAATGAACATCAATTACATTTCGAAGGGGCTTTCGAAAATCCCTTTCATCTTGACATGAGACAAATCCGCAGCCTGCCAAAGGTAACCATGCCAATAACATTAGAATGCTCTGGTAATGGTCGCACCAAGATTTCACCAAGAAGGTATTCAATGCCCTGGGCTTATGAAGCCGTTGGCACATCAGAATGGACAGGGACGCCACTTGCCCCATTAATTAAACGTGCTAGACCCCATTCAGAAGTTGTTGAAATCTCCTTTACCGGTGTTGACTACGGTTATGATGCCGGTGTTGGCCATTATTTCGGGCGGAGTTTAACACTTAATCAAATTAGAAATCTTGAAGTGCTTTTGGTTTACGACATGAATGGCCAGCCTTTGTTGCCTCAACATGGGGCGCCGCTCAGAATAATTGTTCCTGGCTGGTACGGTATGGCTTCCGTGAAGTGGCTTAAAAAGGTTGAAGCACTTACTGAGCCTTTTTTGGGCTTCCAACAGACCCAAACCTACCGTTTCAGACAAAGTGCAGATGATGAGGGTCAGCCTGTTACGTCAATGAGAGTGAAATCCCTAATGGTTCCGCCGGGGGTCCCTGACTGGATAAGCCGCAACCGGTGTATTGAGCCTGGAAAAATAACTGTAAATGGCCGAGCGTGGTCTGGGGCTGGAAAAAAAATCACCAAGGTTGAATTCGCTTCAAACGGAAATTGGCAGGCGGCTGAAATACTAGATCAAGTTGGAAAGTTCGCTTGGACAGGCTGGCGATACCAATGGGATGCCAAGCCCGGAAAACATGTCTTGCAATGTAGGGCTTCAGATGAAAGCGGAGAGACCCAGCCAATAACTCCACCTTGGGATCTTGCTGGTTTTGGCAATAACGCCGTTCAATCTGTCACCGTTTTTGTGAAGGACCATAATTGCTAGCCCTTCTGAAGTGAAGTAGCGCAGGAACGCTCTACCAAAAATTTTAGCCGATACAATTTCTAATCGGATTAAGCTCATCGATGTTTACCCCGCCAGATCAAAGATTGTTGGTTCAACTTCTGAAGATCTTTATGCCCATCCGCGATGTCTTCGCAAAGCTTTACCGCGCGCTGCGCTTGATCCTTTGTTAGACTCTTATAAGCAGGACGATCAAGATAATCATACCAAACACCGCCAAATATATGATCAAGTATTATGCGCTGGAAACAGTGATCCTCAGATACTGGCCAATTTCTCCGGCCTTTGCGCGCTAAGGCCGGGAGCACCTCTTTTGTGAGATGTAAATATGCACTCACTAAATCGTCGATTTCCTTGGTCATTCAACTTGCCATCCGAACTGCGGACCTTATCCCCTTTGAACATAAATTGGGCTGCTCCAGGCCTGATGACCATCTTCTTGTGTGACACGGATATAAAGGCGCTGTTCTGACTGATGTTCAAGGTTAAAAGAATATTCACCCGATACCGAACGCACATCCAACACATCAGGCAATCGTTCAATATGAAGTCGAATATCCATGCCACCACAATCGACAGTAGACCCGTTCTCTGTGACTTCGGACACAGCTGACGACCAGGACTCAAAATTGGTTCGGACATCGATGTTACCAGCCAGAGCCGCATCATCAAGCCAGAAATCAACAGATGATGCCCCTCCTGTTGTCACTGTCTTCCAATTTGCTTTATTTGCCGAAACCAGCTTGGGCTGCCGGTTTGGATTCCAGAAATTGATAGCGTTTATCCTATTAATTTCGCCATCACTAAAATTTGCGGATACATCCCATTTCACCAACCGACCTCGCCCCCGATAATGCTGCCCAGCGCAAGTTACCCGAATTCGGTTTAACGGCGCATGCTCATTCCAAGGGCGAATGGTCTGCACCAGATCCATTCCGTTGAAAATATCTACTCGTTCAACAGGGGCAGTGCCAATAACATTGAATGACAGGTCAAGCTGGTTTTGGTCAGTGTTAACAATGTCACCTATTTGAAGGGTTTTATCTCCTAGGCTTGCAGTCACATCCAAATAGATCCGCGCACCGGTTGTTGCGTAATGGCGGCGCTTGCGAAAGGCATCAAAAAAACTGTCTCTATTCAATCTTGGTAAAAGATGGCACGTCAAACCACCGTATGATCCAAATTGACTATCCCCGGGATACTCCGCGCCTGGTCGACCCTTGTGGCCGTCGCTTGATCCAACAATACCAACTCGGTAACCGGACTCAAAGGCATCACGAAGAATCCATTCAAATGTTCCCCAGGAGGAATGCACCTCAACCGACGGTTCCAATTTGGCATCGTGAGCATATTTAATATCGGCATAACGCCCACCAACATGCGCAACAACAATTGCATCTTCGTCATGCAATTTTTCTATCAATTCTGGCGTTGACAACGCATCATTTTCTGGGTTTAAACGATCACTAATTAGGGCACGGCTGGATCGGTAAATGGGTCGACCTTCTGTCCGATACCAAACATTGTGATCACCACCAAGGCCGGTATTGCCCGACCATTCATACCCAGGCAATGTCATGAACCGATTATCCTCATTGTAATGAGCAGTTAACTCGTTCAAGTGCTGCCAAAAATTATCAGTGATTTGGAAATCATTCCCTTGATGGCCGGCAATATCCAGGAACGCTTTATTTCTCGCAAAATCAAAATATTCCTGCGCAGTGCCAACACCAATTGTTTCACCACTTTGGGCGTGCATATCGCTCCAGAAATGGGCCACTTCATCAGCTCGGATCACCAGCGGGTTTGCCTTGGCAATAACCTGATCGCTTTCATTCAAAATAGTTATCTCAAGCAAGCCTGGTGTATTTACCGAGAGACCTTCAATCACATTACCAAAATCACCAAATCTTAGATCAACCAAATCTGGCAGTCCCACAACTTGCATATTTGCCTTGATCTTGATCCGGCCCGTCAATCGATCTGACGGATTTCCCCAGCAATCATCACCTTTTATCGACAGGCGAAATGCCTCGCCTGGCCGGCGCAATGTTGGCAGCACAGCATGCCAATTAACAGGATCGCCTGGTACCATTGATATGGTGGGATTATCAGAGCTTGGCAGGGCAATAAAATCTTGTGTTGCGAATGGATCAACCGTGATTTGAAAGGTAAATGCTGACTCGCAAAATGTCTGCATGAGCCATCCTGACGAACCTGCATGCTGATTGCCAAAGATAATTTCTATCTGATCGCCTTCACGGAGGAACCTCAAACAACGTATGTAAAGGCTTTTGTTCCATGGTCTGATATTCCGACGCACCTCCCACGAGGCTTCAAGTAAAGCACCATTGGACGCCTTTACCGTTGTGTATCCCGGGGCCGAAGGATCATCAAACTGGATGGCCGACCCATCAAAGTGACCCCGAAATCCAATACGCAACCCTCCCTGATCATCAATGCCAAATTTGCCAGCTGTATAAACAAGTTTAAAGCTCTGAAATGTTCCAACTTCAAAACTGCCAGACGGGGTTAACGTCGCGGCACCCATCAGATCTTGGCGATAGTCGTTATATGGCAAAACAGCCTCCCTCGTGAGATCAACATTGACTGAAATTTCACTCAGCCAAATTTTTTACTGGGAGAGTTTAGCAATCATCTCACCTAATTGCACTTCGTCGTTGAAGTTGATGAAAATAACTTGTCGGCATTGATCACTTGAAGCGTTGACCATATCGCAAAAGAAGATCAGGTTAGGGCAATCGAAATCTACGGCGGCACAAATGTCACTCCATTTCATATTTTTTCTTGTTGCGAGAGCTGCTGTCAGCCTCGTCACTGCCATGCTGTCAATTGCGATCGGATGGCACCTGTATCAAAACAGCGGTGACCCCTTCGATCTTGCGCTCGTGGGTGTAATGCAGGTTACCCCTATTTTCCTCTTTTTCTTCGTCACAGGCTGGGCCACCGACAGTTTGCCGCGGAAAACGCTGCTAATTATTTGCACCGTCAGCGAAGTAATCATTCTAGCCGGTATTTCCCTGATTATGATTAACGGGAGTCTAAACCTTACCTCAATTTTTACGCTGTTGTTTGCGCACGGTACGGCAAAGGCCTTTTACACGCCTGCCCAACAGGCAGTCATCACCAATATTGTGCCAAACCACATGCTTTCTCGCGCCATTGCCCTGAACGCCACAGTTGGCAAAGTCTTTGGAACAGCTGGCCCGTTATTGGCCGGCGTGTTGATTGCATTTATTGATGTTTACACCTATTTGGTGGCTGCTAGCTTGATGGGAGTCAGCACCATCGCGTACATGTTTTTACCAAAATTGAGCGGTTTGAAACCAGAGGGGCGTAGCCTAAAGATGATTCTTGGCGGCGTTGCATATGTCCGGTCAAATTCAATACTACTTGGGGCAATTGCGCTTGATCTTTTTATTGTGCTGATGGGGTCAGTGGTTACATTGCTGCCAGTTTACGCGGCTGATATTCTAGATGTTGGGCCAGAATCGCTTGGAGTCTTACGCGGTATGCCAGCTCTTGGGGCTGTGTTTGTTGGGCTTGGACTTGCCGCATTACCACCGATGCGACGATCTGGGTTCTGCCTTTTTGCCGCACTGTTTGTCTTTGCAGTCTCAATTCTGGTGTTTGCACTATCAACCACTTACTGGATCAGTCTTGCGGCCTTGTTTGTATATGGCGCAGCCGATATGGTGAGTGTAAATATTCGTATGACACTTATCCAACTGGCCACACCTAATCATCTTCGAGGCCGCGTCAGCGCCGTCAATTCTATTTTTATATCATCATCTAACGAAATGGGTGACATTCGTGCTGGCAGCGTAGCCTCTATTTTTGGGCCTGTAACAACCGTTGTTATTGGCGGACTGGTGGCGTTTAGCGTAGCAATT
>CACEJY010000026.1 GCA_902559985.1 uncultured SAR116 cluster alpha proteobacterium
GGAGGATGCCAAAATGAAGGTTCTTGTCCCAGTGAAACGGGTTATTGATTATAATGTCAAAGTGCGCGTAAAAGCTGATCAATCAGGCGTTGAGCTTGCCAATGTGAAAATGGCAATGAACCCATTTGATGAAATAGCCGTCGAGCAGGCATTACGCCTAAAAGAGGCCGGTAGTGCTGAAGAGGTCGTGGCGGTGTCTATAGGACCGGCCCAAAACCAAGAAACCATCCGCACAGCATTGGCAATGGGTGCAGATCGCGGTATCCATATTGAAGCCCCCCAAGAGATCGAACCGCTGGCTGTCGCCAAACTGTTGAAAGTCATCGTTAATGAGGAAAACCCAGAGCTGGTTCTTGTTGGTAAGCAAGCCATTGATGATGATTGCAACCAAACTGGTCAGATGCTTGCGTCCATGCTTGGCTGGGCACAAGGTACGTTTGTATCAGCTCTAGAAATTGCCGATGACAAAGCTAAGGTCACACGTGAAGTTGACGGTGGTCTTGAACATATCGAAATTGCCATGCCAGCGATTGTGACTGTTGATCTACGTTTGAACGAACCGCGTTACGCGTCGCTGCCAAACATTATGAAGGCAAAGAAAAAGCCGCTTGACAGCAAAACTGCTGATGACCTCGGGGTGAATATTGAACCGCGTCTAACCATTATAAAAGTAGAGGAGCCGGAAACCCGTGCTGCCGGTATCAAAGTTGCCAATGTGCAAGAGTTGGTAAATAAATTGAGAAATGAAGCAAAGGTGATCTAAGCCATGAGTATTTTAATACTGTGTGACCATGAAAATGGACAGTTAAGCCCCGTGACATTGAATACAATAACTGCCGCAACTCAAATTGGAGGCGACATTGACCTTCTTGTGGCCGGTGATACCAGTGGCAATGTTGCCAAAGCCGCTGCATCAATTGCTAATGTAAACAAAGTTTTCACTGCTAATGACAAGATTTTTGAAAATGGACTCGCCGAAAACCTTACCCCTTTGCTACAAAGCGTGTCAGCCAAGTATTCGCATATTATGGCATCGGCAACTACAACTGGCAAAAATGTAATGCCTCGGTTGGCCGCCAAGCTAGATGTCATGCAAATCTCCGACATAATTAAGGTTTTAGATGCCAACACGTTCCAGCGTCCAATCTATGCTGGCAATGCGCTCTCAACAGTAGCATCAAGCGAAGCAATTAAAATTATCACTGTCCGTGGCACTGCCTTTGAAGCCGCAACCGCCAAAGGGGGCAGTGCGACAATCGAAAGTCTTCAAAGCACTGGTGATGCTGGCCTGTCCACTTATATAAAATCTGAGTTATCAAACTCAGAACGCCCAGAGTTAACCTCAGCACCAATTGTAATTTCAGGTGGCCGTGGCATGCAAGACGGCGCTAATTTTACCATGCTTGAAAAAATCGCCGATAAACTAGGAGCGGCTGTTGGTGCCTCGCGCGCCGCCGTTGATGCAGGTTTTGTATCAAATGAATACCAGGTTGGCCAGACTGGCAAGGTAGTAGCCCCTGATCTTTATCTGGCCGTTGGCATTTCAGGGGCCATCCAACACCTAGCTGGCATGAAAGATAGTAAAATCATCGTTGCCATCAATAAGGATGATGAAGCTCCAATTTTCCAAGTTGCTGATTATGGGCTGGTTGCGGATTTGTTCGATGCGGTTCCGGAGTTGGAAAAAGAACTGGGATAATCAAACATTATCGCCAACAAAGCTAAAAATTATAAGACAAGTTAAAGGAAAGAAATGAGGCGGTGCTTTATTGCCTCCTTTTCATTTTTTCAAAACACTTTAGCCAAGCTTGGCCGTTTGTTGTTATTTTTTCAGGTTAGACAGTGGGTGGTTTGCTGGGCGAGCCGTGATCTTCAAGCAACCGCTTTAATTCGGCAATCATTGTCACGTCATCCCATTCACGTGGGCCCTCATAGACCCAGCAATGACGTTGATCAGCGGTCACCAAAAAGCTTGTTGGCAATCCTCGTACGCCCATTTCTCGTGATAATGCGCCATTTGGATCAAATGCATAATGGGGGCGGCTAATGCCGCGATCCCGCAAGAATGGTAAAGCCCTTTTGCTACCGCCACGGTCTACTGAGATCAACAAAACTCTCACCTGACCAGCAAGCTTATCGCTAGCTCGGTCAAGAGCCGGCAATTCGGCGACACAGGGCGGACACCATGTAGCCCAGAAATTAATCAAAATGGGCATGCCCTCAAACACATCAAGAGACAAGGGCTTTTCGTCTTGATCCAAAAGAGTGCTGGACATTGGCGGAATGGATTGGCGTAACGGCAGCGTTGCCGCACATGCCACACTTGGCCAAAGCAAAGCTAAAGACAACCCCATCATTCCTGTCAAAATTGGTCGTCTGGACAAAGGTGCGGTTTTTGGCTGAATATTTGATGAAAGCCGCGTATAAAACAAATTGTATTTCCAATCTATCGGTATGTGACATGGTTAAGAAAAATAAAACATCGCCGGACAATGCAAAGTCTAGCATCTGGGGTGGTCGCTTCTCAAGCGGTCCTTCACAATTGATGAAAGATATCAACGCGTCGATCAAATTTGATCGGCGGCTTTATCGTCAGGACATCGCTGGATCAAAAGTGCACGCTAGCATGCTCGCCACCAGCAAGATTATTTCTGATGCCGATTGCAAAGCCATTCATCAAGGGTTGGATCAGATCGCCTCAGAAATTGAAGCTGGTAGCTTTATCTTTTCCGGAGCGCTTGAAGACATCCATATGAACGTCGAATCACGGCTTGCTGAATTGATTGGTGAGCCGGCACTCCGCCTTCATACGGCACGTTCACGCAATGATCAGGTTGCCACTGATTTCAAGTTATGGGTACGTGATCTGCTGGACTCAATTGATGAAGCGCTTGCCGATATGCAAGCCGCTCTGCTGAACAAAGCAGAAACGCATGCTGATTTGCTGATGCCCGGCCTCACTCATCTTCAGACCGCCCAACCCATCACATTTGGCTTTCATCTGATGGCCTATGTTGAAATGTTGGGACGTGACCGAGGCCGGTTTGCCGATACCAGATCAAGGCTGAACGAATCACCGCTTGGAGCAGCAGCATTGGCCGGCACGTCCTTTCCAATCGACAGGCATATGACGGCATCTGCGTTGGGGTTTGATCGGCCAACCGCCAATGCAATGGATGCGGTTTCAGACCGAGACTTCGCACTTGAATTCCTAGCAGCAGCAGCAATTTGCTCGATTCATTTGTCACGCTTTGCCGAAGAATTGGTTATCTGGTCATCAGATCAATTTGGCTTTATAACTCTGTCAGATGCCTATACTACCGGTTCATCAATCATGCCGCAAAAACGAAATCCGGATGCGGCTGAGCTTGTCCGTGCAAAGCCGGGCCGCATTATTGGCTCCCTAAACGGATTGTTGATTGTACTAAAAGGGCTGCCATTAGCCTATGGCAAGGATATGCAGGAAGATAAAGAGGGGGTTTTTGATGCGGCAGATACGCTTGGCGTTGCGCTGGCGGCAACCACCGGTATGATCCGTGACATGACCCCGCAACCAGATGCAATGCTTGAAGCTTTGAAAACCGGCTTTCCTACTGCGACCGATCTAGCCGATTATATGGTGTGTCAACTTGGGATGCCATTTCGTGAAGCACACAATTCTAGCGGTGCAATTGTTGCCGCAGCCGCCTCAAAAGGACTGGAACTTGAAGACATGAGTCTTAAAGACTTGAAAGATATCGAACCGCGGATCAAGCCTGATGTTGTTGGCCTTTTATCTGTTTCAGGCTCGGTTGCAGCACGAACTAGCTTTGGTGGGACCGCTCCAAATGAAGTTAGAGCAAGAATTGCTGATGCACGACAACGCTTTGCCATTGGTTAATATCCAACTTACATCAATTACAGGAGTCGCTATGAACCGTACCTTCATTCTTGGCAGCCTTATTTGTATATTGCTATCCTTTAGCCTCGCCGCTTGTGGTAAACGCGGTGATCCCCATCGACCATCAGACATTTCAGCAAAAAGCCACACTCAAACCCCCGCCAGCTAGGCTAGACAATGCCAACAGGAGCAACAGCAATCATGTGTCCCTTTCATCGTGATGACAATAAACAGCTATCTGTTGACGGCTTATCGCTTGGCGCCATTGCCAAACAATATGGATCACCCGTTTATGTTTATTCGGCCGCAGGCATCACCGATGCGTTTACTCGCTTTCAAAACGCCGTGGCACCCGTGAATGGTAAAGTTTACTTTGCCATGAAAGCTAATTCCGCCCTAGGCATTCTGGCCCTAATTGGAAAGCTCGGGGGTGGCATGGATATTGTTTCTGCTGGTGAATTGGCACGGGCAATCGCCGCTGACATTAAACCCAGTGACATGGTATTTTCTGGTGTTGGAAAAACCAACGATGAAATCCGGCAGGCTCTGGCTTGTGGCATTGGCCAAATCAATGCGGAGTCACCAGCTGAGGTTGCTGCAATTAGCACAATAGCTCAAGAAATGAATATTCTCGCACCAGTAGCTTTGCGCGTGAACGTTGATGTGAGTCCCTCTACCCATGCAAAAATTTCAACCGGCCAGCGCAATACGAAATTTGGTATTTCAACTAATCAGCGCGAGGCTTGTAAAATTTATCAACAAATGGCAGAGGATCCGCATATCTCACCTGCCGGACTTGCCGTTCACATTGGCTCACAAATTCGGGATTTGGCACCGTTCGAGCGCGCCTATTCCGCGCTTCTGGCTTTGGCGATTGAGCTCAGAGATGCCGGATGGCCTGTGCCAAACCTTGATCTTGGGGGCGGAGTTGGTATTGATTATGATACCGCTGGCCCAACCGATTTCACGGAATACGGCCTACTTGTTCAACGGCTGTTTGCGGGTCAGGGTTTTCACCTTGGGTTTGAGCCAGGCCGGTCAATTATTGCCAACAATGGCGCGCTTGTCACACGAGTCATTTACGTCAAGCATAGCGATGAAAAGCGGTTTATCATCGTTGACGCGGCGATGAATGACCTGTTACGCCCTACCTTGTACGAAGCCCATCATGCAATCTGGACGCTTGATGAACCAAACATTTCAACCAGCAAGGCAGACATTGTTGGACCGGTCTGCGAAACTGGCGATTATCTGGGTTTAGATCGTGATATGCCAAATCTTAACGCTGGCGATGGGTTAGCCATTCTATCAGCTGGTGCATATGGTGCAACGATGGCTTCTAACTATAACAGCCGATCGCCTGCTGCAGAGGTAATGGTCATAGATGGCACCGCACATTTGCTGCGAGCCGCTCGGCCAATTGCCGATTATATCAATGACGAGATGGTTCCAAACTTTGCTCCTATTTCAAAATAACTTTTAGCAAACGTTAACCACCCCAAAGCGTGACGGTTTTGAATGGCATTTATGAAAGGATCATTCTAACAATAAAACAGTGGCAATATGTCTTATGATTGGACGTGAGTATTCATGGTAACGAAAGCAATTATGGTAGCAAGATTTATTTTTATTGGGGGACTTCTCACACTTCCATGCTTTCTTGCTGGCCTTCAGCATTTCGTCCTTAACTTGCCTAAAATATCCAGCGCAGTGGGCCCTGCTACCGATGGAATCGTGGTGATCACTGGTGGGCAGCAGCGGCTTGCTGATGGGTTACACCTGCTTCAAAGTGGGGCTGGAAAGGCATTGTTGGTATCGGGTGTTGGCCGTGGAGTCAGCAAATCCATATTAGCCGACGAGTTAGACCTCGGCGCGCCAGCCATGACGTTACTAGACTGTTGCGTGACGTTGGAATTTAGGGCCAGCGACACCCGCGGAAATGCTTTGGCCGCATCACAATGGGCCGCCAAAAACAAATTCCGATCCCTGCGCCTTGTGACATCGAATTATCATATGCCCAGAGCAAAACGTGTGTTCACCAGCAAGATGCCAGATATAAAACTTTATTTCTGGCCAGTCAGCCCGACTGATTTAACTCTTGAAACCTGGTGGCAGAAACCAGATATCATAAGGCTTCTAGCCCGTGAGTATGCAAAATATTTGACCGAACATTTACGCGTTTAATCTTGACCTGCATCAATGATTGACCGACGAATTTCCCGAGTACGGGTAAATATTTCTTCTAGCTTGTCACCCTCCTGCCACCGGATTGCACGCTGGAGATAGCTAAGATCTTCAGAAAAACGCTGCAGCATCTCAAGCACCGCTGCGTCATTGTTCAAGAACACATCACGCCACATCACCGGATCAGATGACGCGATTCGGGTAAAATCACGGAATCCAGATGCTGAAAAACGGATAACATCATTTTTCAACTGTGTTTCAAGGTCGACTGCCGTGCCAACAATCGTATAAGCTATCAAATGCGGCAAATGTGATGTGAGAGCGAGAACCTTGTCATGGTAATCAGCCTGCATGCGTTCAGTGATCGACCCAAGACCCGTGACAAATGTCTCAAAATTGGCAACAACTATCTCATCACAATCAAGCGGCAGAACAATCCAATAGCGCCCATCAAACAAAGACTCAAATCCTGCACCGGGCCCCGAATGTTCGGTTCCGGCAAGCGGGTGTGATGGTAACCAGTGAATATCCTCTCGCAAGTGCGGTGACACATCCCGCAATACCGATGTTTTAGTTGATCCAGTGTCGGTTAGAACAGCCCCGGACTTCATGTGCGGGATAATTTGTTCAGCAAGTTTACCAACCGCTCCAACTGGCACAGCCATAATAACAAGATCAGCATCCTTTGTTGCGATTGTGGGATCAGCGTCGAATTGGTCAGTTATGTTTAATCTTGCAACAGTTTTTGCAACGTCAGTTGAACAGTCGCTACCAATGATCTGTTCAGCCAAGCCGCCACGACGAATAGACAATGCAATAGAGGCCCCAATAAGACCCATGCCGATTACCGTCACCTTGTTGTAAATCAGTGTCATTCTTTTTCCCCAAATGTGCCTTCATCGCCAAATCAATAGCATTGACAAATAACATTCTAATTTGCAGCTTTTTAGCGCGCATATGCCCCAACAAGTCTTGCACCGTCTGGCACGCTGGATGGCGTTACCAATTCATGATGCCCTGCGACACAAACAAGATCAAACCCATGCTGCGACCGAACGGCATAAAGGCTTATGTCATCGCCAGAAGAGTCTGGCAAGTAATCGGCAATAATAAATGCTGGTTGCACAGTTCGCATTCTATACAGCGGCGTCCGCGCGATAATTTTCAAATGATGATGTTGATCAAGGCAGGCAAGAAGATCTCGATTATTATCATCACGGGCAGGCACCAAAGCATAACGACATTGACCAGCTGCTAACGCTTCAATCAGACGAGCAATATCGTTATCAACAAATGCCGAAAAAGAACCACCCATGTGCCATGCTGCTACTGGCATAACGTCATGATGCACCCCACAGGCCAGTTCACCATCCTGGCGGCCAAGACTGGCTGCCATAATTTGCCGCCACACGCAGAGAACAACCTCGGGGGCAAGATCAAGCCCATCCGCTTTGACTTTGGCAACAAGCTGGCGAACTAATGCCGCTTCACGTCCAGGACGAAAAGCCGCAACGCCATTTTTGGCGTTGACCACTCGTTCAGACAGCTTCATCCGCTGTGCCAGCGCTTTTAGAATCTTGTTGTCAAGAGCATCAATTGATTCTCGCAACTGACCCAGATCTTCAATCATGTTCACCGTTCCTAGTCTTATGAGTCACCATTTTACGATTGACGCCAATTCGATAGACAGTCAGCCATTTGCTGCTGGGTCTGTGATAAAATTCTAGGCGATAATACATCTCGCGTTTGCCCAATTAGCACAGACGTATCAGAAATTTTTTGTGGGGGTAGCTTACGTCCCTTCCATGAAGCTGCATAGAGTATTTTATCCGCCTCGACAAGAAGGACGCCACCCAACGCCGGCCATAGCTTGGCGCCAATGCGTTCAATTGCTGGGGCAAAGCGCTGAAAAAATTGTCCAGCTAATGGTGGAATAAAAACGGCGCGATGTGTCCGGCGCGGTTCAAAACCGTGTAATTTCAATAACCGGCGAAGCTGCCGGCCAGAAAATGGGCGGCCATGACCAAAGGGAGACCGTTCAGCGCGTGCCCATAATCCGCGCCGGTTTGGCACAACAACCATAAGCTGTCCAGCCCCATCTAGCACCCGCCAACATTCATCCAAAACGCGTCCTGGATCATGCTCAAATTCCAGTGCATGAACCAAAAGCAAACGGTCCAGTTGGACATCCGGAAGCGGCAAAACATCAGGCTCTATGAGGCAGCCACGTACAGAAGAAGCTGAAGGCCAAATAATTGCACCACGCCGCGCTGGCATGAAAGCAAGCAGGGTCATCGTTTTATCAACGAAGGGAAAGCCATAACCAAGGCAAGCTCTTGAAAGGGATGGTCCACCGCGCCAAAACGCGCAAAGCTGGCGCCTAATTAGACTGGATACACGCCGCCCAAGGCCAGTTTGATAAAACCTTCTGAATTCGGCGATGTCATCATACATTTAAAGCAGGCCTTATTTGCTGCGTTGCATTATAACGGTCAATGTTTCCTTTTCTTGTTACAAAATTTTATTTTGCATCGCAACATTGCATCCATGTTAAACTTTTGCTAACAGGGTCGGCTCGTTAGTTAAGAAGGCTATCTACGATGCTAAAACATGCTGAAAATCAGGCGGTCATCCGTAAATATGCCAATCGCCGCCTCTATGACACCAGCGCATCACGCTATGTGACGATTGATGATTTAAGCATGATGGTGAAGGATAATATCGACTTTCGTGTTGTTGATGCCACAAACGGACAAGATATAACTAGGGTTACCTTGATTCAGATTATTCTGGAAAATGAGTCGGAGGGCCACGGATTACTACCTATTAGCGTTCTAAGGCAATTAATCCAGGTCTATGGAGATCGTATGGAGCCTATTGTGTCGCGCTACCTGGAACGCACCATGGATGCGTTTTTTAACCACCAAGGCAGTGCTGAAGACGCGCTTGGAGCCAGCCTTGATAATATTCTAAGTAGTGCTAACACTCCAAATGATGACCATCTGCGTTTAATTCGCACTGAATTTGACCAGTTAAAAGCCAAACTGGACCGTTTGGGATAGCCGTTGGCTAAAGATTGCTTAGCTGATAAGAAATCATCTCACAGTCATTGTATGCATCAGGCTTTGATGATTTTACCCGTACCGACCGCACACCATTAAGCAATTGCAGTGCATCAAACAACTGTCTTGCGAGCGTTTCTTGAAGATCATAATGCTTGGCTGATACAATATTCAAAATTGTTTCCCGAATAATATCGTAATTAAGTGTATTTTCGATTTGGTCATCAAGGGGTTCGGTTGATGCGTCAAGGCACAATTCAGCATCTATTATGATGCGTTGGGGTGCCACTCTTTCATGGTCATAAATACCAATTGACGCCTGGGCCTCCAAACCTTTCAAAATAAACCGTCTTTCCATTTCAACTCCAATAACGCTAAAGGGTTTTAACTATCCAGTCAGGGAGTAAGCCGCAGGAAATACAAAAGGGTAATGCATCCTGTCCCCTAAACAGCCCATGATCAGTAATCAAAACTGTTGTCATACCGACGGCTGCACCGCCCAGAATATCAGTGTGTAGACTATCACCAACCATAGCAATGCGGGATGCATCAAAAGGTTGATCAAGTGGGCGATTAGGGAGATTACCAAGCTTTATTTGCATGCGCGCCAAGGCCAAATTAAAAGCCGGACCATAGGGCTTGCCATACCATCTAACATCAAGCTCTACCCCCTGATTGGCTGCGGCCTGCATCATTCGTGCCGTCCAATATCCGGGCTCAGTCGAAAATTTTCCACCAGCCTGTGGGGCTGTTACATCAGGATTTGCAATGTGAAGGCGCCTTGGACAATTGATCATCGCCAATTCAAAATCAGCTTGATCTTCCTCATGCCAATCAAGCGCGCCAAGAAACACAAATTCATCTGCCTGTTGCCAGAAATCATGGTCACGGCCATAGGCTAGAATGTGATCGCCAGTAAGCGCCTCGACGTTGCGCCCAAAACAGCCAATTGTGTTAACATCCGACAGCTTGGTTTGACGCTTGCCAGCATCAAAAATAAAGGCATCCCGGCTTGATATGACATCATCGCGCGCAATTGGCAGTTGCCAGTCCTGATATTTTTTCCAGGTTTGCTCTGCTGAAAAACTCCCGCCATTGGTTAAAACAAGCACCGGTTTGTCCCTGCTAGCAGCGGCATTTAAGAGGGCGGCAATACCATCAATTTGACCATCACCAACATTGATAACGCCATAGCCATCGAGGACTATCCCATCAAACTCATCAAGAAGATCAATTAGCCTTGATGCTGGCCTAGCTTTTCCCATTCTGCCTGCTGGCATAAACGGTCGCAGGGCCTGATAAATTTCTAATACATTCCTTAACCCAAGTGCGTCCGCAGCTGGAATCTTTACCTGCTTTATTTGCACCATCAGCACTAAACCCCATTCCTAATAATGTTAGACCAAGAGCCAAAGTCCCATTAAAAAACGACAGCATAATCATAATGGACTTAACTTTCTAGACACCTGAGTCCAGCCCACACGAAACAAAGGGTATTTACTGCAGTTGGACAACCCTTGGACCAGCAATGCCAATCCGGGGGCGAAGGCACAGCCTGATTAAATAACACTCTAACTTTAAAAATGGCGGCACCACTAAGGCTTGACACCATGATGTAAAACCAGAACAAAAACGTCTGGACACTTGACAGCAGAGCCGCAAAGCGTATATTTCAGCCCGCTGTCGCGATTTCACGATTGGTAAAGCAGAAAATCCTTTTTTGGGATCAAGCGAATGGCCGGTAAACCCGACCACAGCTAACGCGATGACTACGATGATTTGAGCGTTTTGGGCTCGGCCAGACGCTTTTGGCGCTGAACTATTTTGATAAGGAAAATCGCCATGTATGCTTTGGTGAAGACCGGTGGCAAGCAATACCGCGTTTCTAAGGATGATACCATTCTGGTTGAAAGGCTGCCTGCCGAAGAAGGCGAGCAGATTATTTTGAGTGACATTGTCATGCTTGGCGATGGGGATAAAGTTACAATTGGTACACCGCGTGTTGATGGAGCCGGCGTCAGCGCTACGGTCGTGCGCCAAACACGCGGACCAAAAATCATCATCTTCCGCCGCAAGCGCCGGAAAAACCACCGCCGAACACAAGGTCACCGACAAGACCTCACCCTGCTAAAGATTAACGAAATTGCTGAAGACGCAAAAAGCCTGAAAACAGCAAAACCTGAGACCAAAGCTGCCCTAAAAAAGGCTGCGGCACCAAAGAAAGAAGGGAAAGACGCGGTATCAGTGAAAAAAGCAGCGGCAAAAAAAGCAGCAGTAAAAAAAGCGCCAGTGAAAAAAGCAGCGGCAAAGAAATAGATAAAAATCACGCCGCGAACGCGGCATCGAGCAAAAGAAGGTTGTTGAAAAATGGCACATAAAAAAGCAGGCGGTAGCTCTAGAAACGGTCGTGACTCGGCTGGCCGCAGACTCGGTGTAAAAAAATTTGGAGGGGAAAACGTCTTAGCCGGTAACATCATTGTTCGCCAGCGTGGAACCAAGGTAAATCCCGGCCAGAATGTTGGCATGGGCAAAGATCACACATTATTCGCCTTGGTCGAAGGCAAGGTTGCTTTCCGTGAAAAATCAGGTGGCAAAATGTTTGTGAATGTTCTGCCGATGGTGGAGGCCGCTGAATAGCGCTTTTGGCATCAAAACATGGTGCACATAAGGCTGCTAGATACCAGTGGCCGTGCAAATGATGAAGGGGAATGACAACTGTTGTTCCCCTTTTATTTTTTGCATATAGCTCTCCATGATAGAGGATCTATTATTGTAAATGGCCATTGTGATGAGTAATGGTTAATGCTGTATGGGGATATCAACAAGGTTTCTTGTGATGTAATGTTTGTAAACCCCGAATCATAAGTCGGAACAGTGTAATGAAATTTCTTGATCAGGCTAAAATCTACACACGATCAGGGCATGGTGGCCCTGGTGCTGTTAGCTTTCGGCGCGAGGCTCATGTACCCTTTGGCGGTCCTGATGGCGGCGACGGGGGGCGCGGTGGAAATATTGTGGCGCTGGCAGTCAATGGATTGAACACCCTTATTGATTATAGGTATCAGCAGCATTTCAAGGCCGAGTCTGGGCGTCCTGGGGCTGGCCGTGACCGCAGCGGTGCATCCGGTAGGGATGTAATTATGCGGCTTCCTATTGGCACACAGATCCTATCCGATGACCAGAAAACCGTGCTTGCGGATCTGACCTATGAGGGCCAGTCGATCATTCTTGCCAAGGGTGGGACCGGCGGTAAGGGAAATGCTTTTTTTAAATCATCGACCAACCGTGCCCCGCGCAAATCGCAACCAGGTGAAGAAGGGCAGGAAATGTGGGTCCGACTTCGCTTGAAACTTATTGCTGATGCTGGCCTTCTTGGCATGCCTAATGCTGGCAAATCAACATTTCTAAGCGCGGTTTCCGCAGCTCGGCCAAAAATTGCCGATTACCCATTTACCACGCTTCACCCCAATCTTGGTGTGGTGGGTGTCGATGGAAAGGAATTTGTAATGGCCGATATTCCCGGCCTAATTAAGGGAGCACATGAAGGCGCTGGTCTTGGTCACCGCTTTCTTGGGCATGTTGAACGCTGCCAGATCTTGTTACATCTGATTGATGCGACTGGCGAAGACCCTGTTGCAGCATGGAAGATGCTGCGCGCCGAACTAAAAGCCTATGGCGGCGACCTTCATTACAAGCCCGAGATTGTTGGCTTAACCAAACTGGATGCCACCCCAGAAGATTATGCCGCTGATCTTACCAAAGCTCTAAGGTCCGAAGGCGCGGGCAAGGTGCTTACCCTATCGGCTGTCACTGGTACCGGTGTAACGACTATGCTGCGTCAACTCCTTGATGTCATCGAAACAAGCCGAGCAAAAGAAAATGAGCCAGAAGAGGCGGTCCCATGGTCTCCATAAACCCATCGGCTAGAACGCACTTATTTGATCACACCAAAATAATAGTGATTAAGGTGGGATCATCGCTGCTTGTCGATGATGATAAAAATATCATTAACACCGCATGGCTCGAGGGGATTGCGGATGACATCGCTATACTGAAGGAAGATGGCAAGAACGTTGTTGTGGTTTCAAGCGGAGCGATTGCGCTTGGGCGCAGACTATTGAATATTCAGAGTAGTAAATTGAAATTGCAAGAAAAACAGGCTGCTGCAGCTGCTGGCCAGGTTTTACTGGCTCATGCCTGGATGGACGCTCTTGGCGCCCATAAGGTGCAAACAGCGCAAATTCTGCTATCGCCTGATGATACTGAAACCAGACGCAAACATATAAATGCCCGCACAACAATGCTGGCCCTGTTGCGGCTTGGCGCGGTGCCGGTGGTAAATGAAAATGATACTGTGGCTACAGCCGAAATCCGATTTGGAGATAATGACCGGCTTGCCGCACGAGTTGCCGCGATGATCGGAGCGGACATGTTGGTCCTGTTGTCGGATATTGATGGGCTATATACTGCCAATCCGAATGGTGATAGCAAGGCAACCCACCTTGACAAAGTTTCACAGATCACCACTAATATCCTGGCGATGGCTGGCCCAGCGAATGCGGCTTATGCGTCGGGTGGCATGGTTACCAAGCTGGAAGCCGCACGGATTGCCACATCTGCTGGTTGCCAGATGATTATTTGTAATGGGCAGGATCCTGGCCCCCTGACACGGCTGCAAACAGGCGCAAAACATACACTGTTCGCAGCGATTCAATCGCCACATACAGCTCGCAAACAGTGGATTGCCGGTTCCCTAAACCCAAAGGGCAAAATCCGCATTGATGATGGTGCGGTGACCGCATTGCAGCACGGGCGCTCGCTTCTTCCAGCCGGTGTTCTTGCAGTTACCGGTCAGTTTGACCGCGGTGACCTTATCGAGGTTGAAAATAAGGCCGGGGAGGTCATTGGGCATGGGCTATCAAGCTATGGCAGCGATGATGCCATGCTGATTTGCGGTCATAAAAGCAATGAAATTGAAAGCTTACTAGGGTATCGTGGACGGGATGAGATGATTCATGCAGATGATCTTGTGATCAGCGACACGTAGCCTGAAATTCGCAGCGATATATTAAAATCTGCTGCTAGCAATCATTGAGATGGCAGCAGGTGAATGAAAAGAAGATGAGGGACTTACCCATGGCACAGCTGGCAGATAGGCGGATAAATGCCAATGCGTTGATTGATGAGATGGTGCAAAAGTCACGCGCCGCTCAGTCAAGCATTGGGAAAAGTAATTTTACCACGCGCTGTGCTGCATTGCAGACAGCAGCAGCGGCAATACGGGAACAAAGCGTAGCCATTTTGGATGCGAATACACAAGATTTGGCTCGGGCCACTACAAATGGTATCAGCGGGGCCTTTATTGAACGGCTTACCCTTGATGACGCCAGAATCGAATCAATGGCATCCGGCCTTGAGGCAATGATTAAGATACCTGATCCGGTTGGGGCTCAACTGGCCCGCTGGCAACAGCCGAATGGGCTTGACATCACCCGTATTTCAACCCCACTTGGGGTTATCGGCATTATCTACGAATCACGGCCCAACGTAACAATTGATGCAGCGGGGTTATGCATTATTGCTGGTAATGCCGCCATTTTACGGGGTGGCAGTGATAGCCAGCTAACCGCAAGCCTTCTTGCCACAATCATGGGGGATAGCCTAGAGGCCGTTGACTTACCGCGCGATGGCGTGCAAATGGTCCCAACTACCGACCGGCAGGCTGTTGGCGCAATGCTAAGTGCGGTTGGCGGCATTGATGTGGTGATTCCGCGGGGTGGACGATCGCTTGTCGAACGAGTCCAAACTGACGCTCGCGTGCCAGTGTTCGCGCATCTTGAGGGAATCTGTCATATTTATATCCATAAGGATGCAGACCCCGAAAAGGCTCGCAAAATCACGTTAAATGCTAAAATGCGGCGGACCGGCATTTGCGGAGCTGCTGAGACGCTACTGATAGATAAAAGTGTTGCTGGTGATTTGCTGGAAATAATCGTAGCGGACTTAACAGAAGCCGGTTGCGCGCTGCGTGGTGATGTGGCAGCCCGATCCCTTGTACCGAATATGACAGCGGCAAACGAGGTGGATTGGCACACCGAATATCTTGATTCCATCCTTTCAGTGCGAGTAGTTGATGACCTTGATATGGCAATTGCGCATATTGGCAAATATGGATCATCACATACCGAGTCAATCATCACCGAATCACATCACGCCGCAGACCGGTTTTTTGCCGAAGTTGACAGCGCTATTGTTATGCAAAACGCTTCCACCCAATTCGCCGATGGCGGTGAATTTGGCATGGGGGCAGAAATTGGCATTGCTACTGGCAGGCTGCATGCCCGCGGGCCAGTTGGGGCCTCCCAATTAACAAGTTTTAAATATGTTGTTCGTGGCGATGGTCAAACCCGTAGGTAGATATCGTCACCAAATGCCAACTGTATTTCACAGTCGGTCACGCTTAAAAATCGGGCTTGTTGGTGGATCGTTCAATCCAGCGCACGGTGGTCATATCCATGTTGCTCTAGCGGCCCGCCAGCAACTAGGCCTTGACCAAATATGGTGGCTCGTCAGCCCACAAAATCCGCTAAAAAGCCGCCTTGGCATGGCCCCGCATGAGAAACGGCTAGCCGATGCGCGCAAGATTGCTACCTCATACCCCTTTTTGCGGGTGATAGAACCTGAGTCTGGCCTGCCGAGTAATTATACATATAACACAATGAAATATATGATAAAAACTATGCCACTTTCACGTCTTATCTGGGTGATGGGCGCGGATAATTTGGATCACTTTAGCCGCTGGTACCGGTACCGTGATATGATTCGACTTCTACCCATTGCTGTTGTTGACCGTCCAAGTTATTCTTTTAGGGCTATTGCAACCGGTCAGCAGTTGCTAGGACGGCGAACTAAGGTTACAAAGATGCGCCAAGCGATTGTGACCAGAACTGTGGGCCTGCCGAGTTGGTGCTTCATAGCTGGACAACTTAATGCGGCTTCGGCCACGGAAATTCGTCGGCGCACACAAGACCGCACATGCCAATGATCTGTCCGACGCTACCATCTAAGGGACTTGGATATTTAAATAGGAGGTACACATCACCAAAGCGCAGACTGAATTAAGCCCAGACCAGATCCTTCGTTTGATCACTACCTCTCTTAAAGACGACAAAGCAGAAAACATTCTTGCAATTCCTTTGGACGGCAAATCAGCAATGGCTGATTACATGGTTGTTGCATCGGGCACTTCATCCAGACAAGTTGCCGCTATGGCCGAACATCTTGAATTTAAGCTAAAGCAGAAAAAAGTTGATATTCTTGGCCTTGAAGGTCTACGGCAAGCCGACTGGGTATTGATTGATGCCAATGATGTAATCGTCCATATTTTCCGCCCAGAGGTTCGTGAATTTTACGGGATTGAACGCATGTGGACGGCTAACATATCGGCGGAAATTGTCAAGATTGGCAGTGACGTCTAACCCACCACCAACTTAACCAAACAGGATGAATTCATGCAGCTTTCCATTGTTGCTATTGGCAAGGGCCGCGCCTCACCGGAAAACGCCTTGACACAAAGCTGGCTATCACGGCTAAAACCTGCCGGCCAGATCATCGAAATCGAGTCAAAGTTACCAGTTGGGCCAAAGCGCACCGAAGATGAAGCCCAGCGCCTTTTGCGGGCCATACCAGATGGGGCAGCGCTCGGGGTTTTAGATCCTCGCGGCAAAGATTATTCATCAGAGGAGTTTGCTGCCCTGATTGGCGGATGGCGTGATGAAGGGTTTGGATCAGCATTTTTTGCGATTGGGGGAGCTAATGGCCATGCTGATATTTTGCGCCAGAAGGCCAATCATACCATAGCCCTTGGACGCGCAACGTGGCCGCATATGCTGTTTAGAGCAATGCTTGCCGAACAATTGTACCGGGCGAACTCAATCCTTGCAGGCCATCCCTATCACCGAGCAAATTAAGGGCTCCTTCGTTTTTTTGGCGAGCCAGCAGCTCCACATGACTTGTCAACATCATTTGCCGACATAATCTATCTGTACATCATTTCACGCCGCCATTATAAGAAGCTCATGTCTAGGTATCAGCCATCTAGGGGCCCGGTTGTTTTATGCATTATGGACGGTTGGGGCCATTGCATCGAGCGTGGCAATAACGCCATTGCACTTGCCAGAACCCCCGTGTTTGACAACTTGATTGACAGCCAACCACACAGCCTGCTTGACGCATCAGGAGCCAATGTTGGGTTGCCTGACGGGCAGGTTGGCAATTCGGAGGTTGGTCACATGAATATTGGTGCAGGTCGTGTGGTGATGCAGGCTTTACCACGCATAAATAAAGCGGTTCAGGATGGGTCACTTGCCACTCATGACGCGCTTGCCAGCCTTGCTGCCAGTCTGCTTCAATCTGGCGGCACAGCGCATGTGATGGGCCTGCTATCACCCGGCGGGGTTCATGCTCATCAGGATCATTTTCTGTCCGTTATTTCTGGACTGGTCACAGCTAATATTCCGGTCACCATTCATGGCTTTACCGATGGACGTGATACCCTACCTCAGGCCGCAAGGCAGGATCTACCTAAGTTTTTAGAGGCACTTCCCCCTGGTGCCAAAATGGCTAGTATCATTGGACGTTATTTTGCCATGGATCGCGATAACCGCTGGGAGCGGACACAAGCCGCCTACGACGCTATTGCCACGGCGCGCGCTCCTATTTTTGCCATTGATGCGTTGACGGCTCTAGAGGCATCTTATACGCGTGGAGAGGGCGATGAGTTTATTACACCAACCATTATTGGTAACTATCAAGGTATACAAAATGGTGATGCGTTGATAATGATGAATTTCCGAGCTGACCGAGTTCGCCAGTTACTGACCTGTTTTTGTGATCCAACTAATTCTGGTTGTAACGTCAAACCCCTAAATCTTATTGGCATGGCTGGCATGACCAGCTACTCACAATCACTTGATAACCATATTGTGAATCTTTTCCCAACACCTGACTTACAAGACACGCTTGGGGCAACGATCGCAAAAGCCGGCAAAAACCAATTGCGCCTGGCTGAAACCGAAAAATACCCGCACGTAACCTTTTTCTTGAATGGCGGTGACGAGACATCGCAGCCAGGAGAAGACAGGAAAATGATCGCATCGCCTGCTGTTGCGACTTATGATCTTCAGCCTGAGATGAGCGCCGACACCATTTTAGAAGCTGCAATTTCCAGCTTACACGCCAAAGCCCATGATTTTCTGATTATCAATTTTGCCAATCCTGACATGGTTGGGCATACCGGAGATCTAGATGCTGCTATAGTAGCGGTCGAAACCGTTGACCGTTGTGTTGGTGTTCTTGCAAAGGCTGTCACAGAAAGTGATGGACAGATGCTCGTAACTGCAGATCATGGCAATTGTGAAATAATGTGGGATAAAGCTGAAGCCACGCCACATACAGCACATACCAGCAATCCGGTGCCCTTAATTTTGGTCAATGGTAACACTAATACCTACCTTGCCGCAGGCCGACTTGCCGATCTTGCGCCAAGTATTCTGGCCATGATGGGTATTGCCCAGCCGGATCGCATGACTGGCAGAAGTCTATTAATACCCAATTAAATGTAACTAGTTTACGAATTACCGTTAGGCCTGTAATTGGCCCACAGCCTAGGAAAGTTGAAATATAATCATTCCACCCAGTACTCGTCAAAGACGACAATGCCCATAGAGGGTACAATCTTTTTAATCCCGTAGGCTATTTGACTTGTATGCAAATAAATTGACTGGCACCATGGCTAACAAACAAGGAGTGCCACCATTGCTTGTTTGGCGCAGAATTCCTATTTTGCAGTTACAGACAAAACCCAGTCTGATAAAAGGGCCGAGTTATTCAATAATTTCGCAAGATATTAGGAGCAATGTTAAATGCAAATTGTTAACTTTCTTTCTACTCGCGTACCCCGCTTGCGACAAATTTTTGTGCCCTTCATTTGCGGTGTTTTGATTACTGTTGCCGTGGCTCCATCTTTAACCACAGCGCAATCTGGTAAGAATCAAGAGATTTATCGCCAACTTGGTTTGTTTGGCGATATTTTCCAACGTGTACGCGAAAGCTATGTCGACGAAGTCAACGAAAAAGATTTGGTTGAGGCAGCAATTAACGGCATGCTGACATCGCTCGATCCGCATTCATCTTTTCTCAATAACGATAATTATAGTGACATGCAGGTTCAAACCAAAGGAAAGTTTGGGGGGCTTGGCATCGAAATCACCATGGAAGATGGCGTGATCAAAATCGTTTCACCGATTGATGATACGCCAGCCGCCAAAGCTGGATTGCAATCCGGAGATTTGATTATCGCTGTGAATGATAAACCGATACGTGGCATGACCCTCAGTGACGCTGTTGACAAGCTGCGCGGTGACGTAGGTTCCAAGGTAACCATCATTGTCAAGCGCGGCGCACTTGAACCTTTTGATGTTACTTTGAGACGCGACACTATCAAAATTCGGTCGGTGCGGGCTAAGATGTTTGAAAGCATTGGCTATCTAAGGGTTACCACCTTTTCCGAACAGACAACGTCCGGTTTGACCATGGAAATAGACGAAATGTTTCGCGAGCATGGCGACAAACTGCAAGGTTTTGTTCTTGATTTGCGCAATAATCCGGGAGGGTTATTGAACCAGGCTATTTCAGTCAGTGATGCGTTTCTAGAACAGGGCGAAATCGTATCGACGCGCGGACGCAGTGATGAAAATGCCAGCCGTGCCTATGCAAGGCCAGGTGACATTGCCAAGGGTCTACCAGTTGTCGTGTTGATTAATTCAGGATCAGCATCTGCCTCGGAAATTGTCGCTGGCGCACTGAAAGATCATCGACGTGCCGTGCTTCTTGGCACGCGCTCGTTTGGCAAAGGTTCGGTCCAGTCAGTCATACCGTTATCAGGTAATAGCGCAATGCGGCTTACCACAGCGCGCTATTACACTCCATCTGGCGTTTCAATTCAGGCGAAGGGAATTACGCCAGACATCGAAGTGGTTCTAGCCCGTATCGAAAAACTAGAGGGCGGAATTACCCGTGAAGAAAACTTGAGAGGGGCGCTCGACAATGGAGAAAAAGTTGATAAAAGCAACACAAAACGAAATGCTGAAGGCAAGTCTGTTAAACCATCAAAAACTGATCAATCAAAGGTTGATAATCAGCTCGCGCGGGCGCTGGACCTAATACGCGGCGTATCCATCTTCAATAGCGAGGCTGCAAGACCCTAATTATGCGCAATATTCCCTATAACGAGCGGCCTTATCGGCCCTGTGTTGGTATCTTTCTTATCAATTGTTCAAAACAAGTCTTTGGTGGCCGCCGGATCGATAGCCCCGTCAAAGCATGGCAAATGCCCCAGGGCGGGATTGATCCAGGTGAAACTGCCGTTGATGCCTGCATGAGGGAAATGGCTGAAGAAATTGGCACATCATCTGCTGAGCTGCTTTGCGAACATAGTGAATGGCTATATTATGATATTCCACTGCCACTTGCAGACAGGTTATGGCATGGCCAATATAAGGGCCAAAAACAGAAATGGTTGGCTTTGCGCTATACCGGCAGTGATGCAGATATCAATATCAACACGGAGAATCCGGAATTTTGCGATTGGCGCTGGCTTGCCCCAGCCGAGCTGGTTAAGTTGGCAGTTCCGTTTAAGCGTGTTGTCTACAACGACGTGCTAAACGCCTTCAAGAACTTTGTCTAGGGAGTTTCAAACATCTACCCTGACCTCATCAAAAGTGCTATTGGAATATTGGCATTCCGAGTCTAAATATGTAATAGCGCAAATGGCTGAATATTATAGCTCAGCGATCACCGCATTCAGAAAATCAGCTTCAGCTTCACTCGCTGCCGCCGCTGTTTCCTTTAGAGCGGCCGCATCAGCTGTGCCAAGATCGATAGCCCGTTCAGCCATGATGGTTATAGATTCGCCAGATACGTCAGCGAATCCTCCATCAATCATGATCCGATCTATAATCTTACCATCTTCGTGCACTTCAACGATCCCGCGCTCAAGACCGGCAAGCAATGGGGCATGACGCGGCAAGACACCGAACAAACCCTCAACACCCGGTGCCACGACCATTTGCACCGCTTTTTGGGCCATGATACGAGCCGGTGTTACCAGTTCCAATTGTGTTGTCTCAGCCATGCTAGTGGATCCTCATCGTATACAGATTCAGGGTGATACCTTTAAGCAGCTTCCTGTGTCAGTTTCTTGCCTTTTTCAATGGCCTCTTCGATAGTGCCAACAAGATAAAATGCAGCTTCTGGCAGGTGGTCATATTCTCCTTTCAGAATGCCCTCAAAACCAGCGATGGTGTCTTCGAGACTAACCAGTTTACCAGGTGAACCGGTAAACACCTCGGCAACATGGAACGGCTGTGATAAGAAACGCTGGATTTTCCGCGCTCGGGCCACGATCAGCTTATCTTCTTCAGACAATTCATCCATACCAAGGATAGCAATAATATCTTGCAGCGATTTATATTGTTGCAATACTTCTTGTACCTCACGAGCAGTGTTGTAGTGGTGTTCACCAACAATTCTTGGATCCAGCATCCGTGATGAAGAGTCAAGCGGATCCACCGCGGGATAGATGCCGAGTTCTGCAATTTGACGTGATAGAACAGTTGTTGCATCAAGGTGGGCGAATGATGTGGCTGGCGCCGGGTCAGTCAAGTCATCAGCAGGCACATAGATCGCTTGAACCGATGTAATTGATCCTTTGTTTGTTGTTGTAATCCGCTCTTGCAATGCGCCCATGTCGGTTGCCAAAGTTGGCTGATATCCGACCGCAGACGGGATACGGCCGAGAAGTGCCGATACTTCTGAACCCGCCTGAGTGAATCGGAAAATGTTATCCACGAAAAAAAGTACGTCCTGACCTTCTTCATCGCGGAAATATTCAGCCAGCGTCAACCCAGTCAAGGCAACGCGCGAACGCGCCCCTGGCGGTTCGTTCATCTGTCCATAAACAAGCGCGGCCTTTGACCCTTCGCCATCAGTTTTGATAACCCCTGATTCCACCATTTCGTGATAAAGGTCGTTGCCTTCACGTGTGCGCTCACCAACACCAGCAAAAACCGAGTAACCACCATGCGCTTTGGCAACATTGTTGATCAGTTCCATAATCAGAACGGTCTTACCCACACCGGCACCGCCAAACAAACCAATTTTTCCGCCCTTCGCGTAAGGTGCCAGCAAATCAACAACCTTGATGCCAGTTACCAGAATTTCTGCTTCGGTTGATTGGTCAATGTAATCAGGCGCAGCGCGGTGAATAGGATAATATTTCTTGGCCTTTACAGGCTTGCCTTCATCAACAGGCTCGCCAATAACATTCAGGATCCGACCAAGGGTTTCAGGTCCAACTGGCACAGTGATGGGCGCCCCTGTATCAACGGCATCGGCGCCTCGAACAAGACCTTCGGTTGAGTCCATCGCAATTGTTCTTACAGACGACTCTCCGAGATGCTGCGCAACTTCAAGTACAAGTCTTTGGCCATTATTATCCACTTCAATTGCATTTTGAATGGCAGGAAGTTCACCGTCAAATTCGACGTCAACAACAGCGCCAATAACTTGACTGATTTTACCGATTGTTTTATTTGCCATGATCTTATTACTCCGGGCTAAAACCTTTTTCTTGGGGGCATTATTGCCCTGGGTCATTTACTTACAATCAGATACTGAGTTAAACTGCCTCAGCACCCGAGATAATCTCAATAAGTTCACTGGTAATAGCCGCCTGCCGAGTCCGATTATATACCAGCGTCAGCCGGTCGATTAAATCACCAGCATTCCGCGTTGCATTATCCATTGCTGTCATTCTTGCGGCCAGTTCAGCTGCTGAAGACTCAAGCAAAGCGCTATACAACTGTGTCGACAAGATGCGGGGCAGGAGACTGTCCAACAACTCATCTTCTTCCGGTTCATATTCATAATTAACGTTCGCATCACTGTCATCAACGGCCTTTGTTTCTGCAGGAATAAGCTGGGTTAAAGTGATTTCCTGAGTGATAGCATTGACAAATTTATTATAAATCATGGTGCAAACATCGTAAT